>JAKLJF010000177.1 GCA_023151335.1 Thermoanaerobaculia bacterium
TTTCAGCATGAAAAATCACCAATTGTTCCTCGATACTTATGCTCAAATCGAAGACGAAAAAGAGCGTTTGGGTTTTTTGCGAGGCTATCTTTTTGCGTTATCTCCGAAGGAGATGACCGATTTTATGCTGGCGAATTTTGATTCAGGCTTCCTGGCTTATGAACAGGTTTTTACCGCGGGCTCGGAGCAAGCAAAGAGAGAAGCAAAAAAAGAATTGGAACAAGCTTTTAGCCTGTTGCATGAACGCTCGAAGTCCCCTGCTACCCGGCAACT
The DNA here is from genome assembly GCA_023151335.1 of Thermoanaerobaculia bacterium. Classification (GTDB taxonomy): domain Bacteria; phylum Bacteroidota; class Bacteroidia; order Chitinophagales; family Saprospiraceae; genus M3007. The sequence continues at coordinate 274 of JAKLJF010000177.1, forward strand.
TTAATACGAAGTCGGTTCTATGTTAGTATCTATAACTTCCCGTCCTTATCCGTTTTGACGATATAAACATCGTTGTCGTCATGTCCGCCATTTTCACCGGGGCTGATATTACCTACAAACAAATACCCATCGTCAACCTCGATTACATGTCTGAATGATCCTTCCCTGGTTCCAAATGGAGCATTGTACAAGACGGATTGGCTGGGTGAAACAACTGCAAATTGAGGTTTCATATCATTGGATAAACCGGCGAGAATAAAATGGCCGTCTTCTGTTTGAATAACATCGCCAAGTACAAAGTCAAAGGGCATAGACCAATCGACTTCAAAAAAAACATTTTTTTTAGTTTTAATGAGATATTTCGTATTAATCGACTGTTTCCCTGTAGTAAAAATAAAGCTACCCTCCTTGGTTTGTCTAAATCCATTGCCATGAAGATAATAATCTGAAAAGGCAAAAGACCCCGGAGTGGAAGAGAAGTCCGTCAACATGGATCCAATAAAAGGTATGTTATTGTTTATTCCAAGCAACCTGTAACTTCCATCTGAAGCCTGGAGGATTTGCCGAAACCAGTCAAAATTTGGAAAAGTAGTTGTTGCGCCAGAGTTCACCTCTTCTTCACGCGTCAGTGAGGAATCAAACCGGGCGACCATTCCTTTCCAGACTTGGTTTTCAAACCGAAATCCGCATACCAATATTTTATCATTATTGATCTTTACAAGATCGTCTAACCAAAAAACCGAGCTACCGGATGCGCCTTTGTAGGAACGTATATTATCACCGGTTTTTCCATTAATTTTAATTAATTCATTAGCTCCGTAGCCTGCCAGGATAAAATTTCCATCAGAGAGTTCAACCGCGGCAAAGGCGTTGTCGCCATCGCTCCCGCCAAAATGACGTTCAAAAGTAGCCGTAGGCACATCGCCCAATTCTATTTTCTCCAGATTACAAGACAACACTATGCCATAGATTATCAAAACCAAATGCGCAAAGGTAGTTTTTTTCATAATTGGAATTTTTAGCATACGAGGTTGAAACATATCCGGCCGGATATGCCTTAGTTTATATGGGCTAAAAATAATAGCAGAATAGCTAATTTGCTAACCTTGAGCGAAATCCGACGGATTTTGTCGGGAAATTACCCAAAAATGGCCCGCTCTACTGCCTCGCACAAAATATGTCCGATGAGTATATGCGCTTCCTGTATTCGCGGCGTATCGGTGGATGGCACATTCAGTAACACGGTGCAAAGCCCGGCCATACGCCCGCCCGTGGCGCCGGTGAGCCCGATGACAGCCATGTCGCGGGCGCGGGCTTTTTCTATGGCATTCAATACACTTGTTGAATTGCCGGAGGTGCTGATGGCTACCAGCACGTCGCCGGGCCGGCCGGCGGCCTCCACCATGCGGGCGAACACGTGATCGTACCCATAGTCGTTGGCCACGGCGGTGAGGTAGGAAGTATTGACGTGCAGGGCTTCGGCGTACAGGGGCGGGCGGTCGGTATAAAAGCGCCCCGACAATTCGGCGGCGATGTGCTGGGCGTCTGCCGCGCTGCCGCCATTGCCGCAGAAAAGGACTTTCCCGTCGCGGCGGAAAGTCTCGATCAGTATTTGCGCGGCCCGGTCTATTTTTTCCAGAAAGCCGTCATCCGTCAGAATGGCCTGTTTCACGGCGATACTTTCCCGGATGGATTTTATCGTTATGTCGTTCATTTACAATAGTTTGCTAAATAGTTTCAGCGCGGCCCGCAGGCGGTTTCCGGTTTGTTCCATATCCACTACCATGTCGCGGCGCTTGCCGAGCGGCAAAGTTCCGTGCTTTTTTTGCAAATCGCGGTAATGATCCAGGCAAACCCGCGTGATACTGACCAGAAAATGAACGGCGCGCAGGGCGGTTTCCACTTGCAGGCGGGGGTAAGGCGTTTGCCGGAAAGCATGGATCGTGATCCCGGTTTGCCGGTCGAAATATTGTTGCAACACCGGCAGCTTGTTTTGTTCGCATAAAAGGGTTGCCAGGGTGGCGATGCCGTTTTGCCGGTCGAACCAGAGGTCGAAAATGTCGTCGCAGAGCTGTATAAGAGCGCCGAACTGAAATAAAGCCGCCAGTTCGGCCTCCGGAAGAGGATGGTCCAGCAAGCGGCGGAAAAGCAACACTGAGCAGCCGCCTTTTTCAGCCGTCAGGCACTGCAATTCCTCCAAAGGCAAGGCTTGGCCGTTTTGTTGTCTTCCGTCGGTTTCCAGCTTGAACACCCGGTGCAGGAAGCTTTTGAATCCGGGCAGATTTTCCGGCGGTAAATCCCGGTATAACGTATGGAGTAAATGTACGGCTGTGCCGCCGGGGTCGGCCGCTTGTCCGTATTGTTCGGGGTCGCCGGGAGGGGCGGCTGAACCGTCGTGGTGGCGGAAAGTATCCGCCAGGTCGTCGAAAAAACAGGCCAGGGCAGAGAGTTGGCTGTATCGCCGTTTTTCTGCCCGGTTTCGGGAGTAGCCGCGCAGGAGGCAAAAAACGGCGGCCAGGTAAGTTGTGCCGTAAAAATAGTGTTTCCAGCGCCGGATTTGCCGCTCCGGCCACGCGTTGGAAGCTGGTAACGAGAGGTCGCCCCGGGCACATCGCCGGAAATACCAGGACGCCTTTGCAAAAGCGCCTGCCAAGGCGATGCCGGCGCGAAAGAGATATATCCAATGCACTGGTGGTTGATTTGTTGATTTGTTGATTTGTTGATTTGAGGGCCCTGCCCGAAGCCCCTCAAATCAACAAATCAACAAATCAACAAACCTCAGGTGATTTTCTTCCCGCCCGGCAAGGCCTGGATAAACGATACGACCATGAAGGTGGTGAGGCTTACCAGGGCAATGAGTATGGGCAGCGTCTTTGCGGGGTGTGCCACGCTATGCCAGTAGCCGCATTGCGCCCACCAGTCCATGACAAATATGTGCGCCAGGTAAATGCCGAAGCTGGCCGCCGCAAATTTTTGTTCCACTTCCAGCAATGGCCGTTCGTTCCAGGCATGGCGCGCCAGTAAAAACCAGCCGGCTGCCGGCAGCGTGACGTTGATCGTGAGATAGTCGTAAAAATAGGGTTGGAACGCGCCTTTGGCCACGCTGTGCCAGTAACCGCCTGCGGCGGTGACAACCGTGCCGGCAATGATCAACGCCCAGGCCAGCCACCGTACCTGCGGTCGTGACAGACGCCAGGGCGAGATGCCCTGCACTGCCGGCGTTTCGCCGGCCAGCACTTTGTTGCCGAGGTAATACCCCAGCACGAAATGCCCCAATTGATTGGTAAATAATTCAAAATATAAGCCGATCCGAACCTCGAAAAAGACGCTTAAAAACTTGTAAATCCAGGTGCCAAGGGCGCACACGGCAAAAAAATACCAATAGTCTTTTTCCTGCGCCTGACGTACCCAGGGGCGCAGGATGGGGTAGGTGAGGTAGAGCCCCAGGATGAGATAGATGAACCAGAGGTGGTAATGTACGGGACCTTCTATCATTTTCTCCATGGCCTGGAGCAGGGTTGCCGGGTCATGGTGGGCGATATGCCCGTAGAGCAGATAAGCCGGCATCCAGGCAAGAGCCGGGATGAGTACGCGGGTAAACCTTTTTTTCAGGAAAGAGCCGGTGGGGTAATCTTTACCCAGCAATAAAAAGCCGCTGAGCATGACGAACAGGTTGACCGAGGGACGGCCCAGGGCATCCCACCAGTTGGCAGCCCACCAGTGCCAGGTATTAAAATCGGTGTACGTATGCGAAACCGGCGCCGAAACGTGAATGGTGATGACCAAAACGGTGGCCAGGTTGCGAAGGCGGTCAGCCCAAAAGAGGGATTGCATTGGCTGCTTTGTTCAATTTCAGTGGCCGGTGGCCGGTCACCCGGAATGATTTTAACGGTTCCCGGTTTTTTTGGACACTGCAAACTGAACACTTTTTTTTCAAAGTGACAAAACACTTCGATTTTTGTGCTCTTGGCGCCCAATCGTCCGGCTTTATGACTTTCGACCTTAGCTTCATTGATTTTTTTCTTTTCGCCCTTGCCGGCGTCTCTTGTGGTTTGATCAACACATTGGCCGGCAGCGGTTCGCTCATCACTTTGCCCGTTTTTATTTTTATCTGCGGTTTGCCGGCGCCGGTAGCCAATGGCACCAACCGGGTGGGCGTGCTTTTTCAGGGGATGGTGGGCGCGCGGGGCTTTTTCAAAAAAGACCCTGCCTCTTTTGAAGGTATCTGGTGGCTGGTCGTGCCGTCGGTACTAGGCGCTGTTGCCGGTTCGCGTATTGCCGTGGGGCTGGATGAAAAAACCATGAATTACACGCTTGGCGGACTGATGGTGTTTATGTTCTTCGTACTGCTGCTCAAGCCCGAACGCTGGATCCGCGAATCGGCGCCGGATTCCGGGCGGCGGCGGCATCCGCTCACCCTGTTCGCCTTTTTCCTGATCGGTATTTACGGCGGCTTCATACAGGCAGGGGTGGGCATATTTATGCTGGCTTGTCTGGTGCTGGTTGGTAAATATAGTCTGCGCGCTGCCAACGGGATCAAGGTGTTGCTCGTGGCGATATTCACCGTGCCGGCGCTGGCCGTGTTTGTGTACTACGGGCAGGTGCATTGGGTGTACGGACTGCTGATGGCCGTATTCCAGTCTGCGGGCGCCTGGTTGGGCGTACAGTTTGCCGCCCGCGTCCCAAATGCCAACCTGTGGATTTACCGGCTGCTGCTGGCCGTGGTTGTCGTGTCGGGCGTGAAGTTATTTATAGGCGCTTGAGCGACTTCATTAAAAAATTAAAACAGGAACCCAAAAAACTTCTTCTTCTTTTTAGCGCCCTTTTTGGTCTTTTTCACCACCACCGGGTCGCTGGAATAACTTTCCACGTTATAGCGGTTGTAGGCGATCACCACGTAGGTATAATACTCTCCCTCGGCCGCGGTGGGGTCTTCAAATATCCATTTTTCGGTGTAAAAAGGCGTGTATGTCAGCAGATTGCGTGGATTCTGGAAATCGCCCACACTTTGACCGTCGAAGCGGTAAATGGCGAAATAGTAGGGGTTTTCATCCGGGATGCCGATGTCGCAGGCATGCCAGGCGAGTTTGACCGTGCTGACCGAACCGCCTACCCGGCAGATTTGCGGGGTAGCCGGCGGGGCTTTGGACAGCCAGGCCATACCGGGCGTTCGCGATTGGTTGGGGAATAGTGTGTTGATGATGGAATCCTGTACGCCCAGGGGGTTGCGCAGGAGGGGTTTGGCCGAAAAGAAGAGGCTGCCCTGCACCATGCCGTTGTTCCGGTTGAGGGCGACCTGGCGGTTTATTTCGTCGGGTTTGGTCCAGTTGGGGTCATTGGGAAAATTATTGATCTTGTAGGCGGCATGGCCGGCGTACAGGTGTTTGCCAAAGGTGCGTTTGCTCCACCAGTCGATCAGGATTTCATAATCGGCCGGGCCGAAACCGATGCTCCAGTAGATCTGGGGCGCTACGTAGTCGATCCAGCCGTTTTGCAGCCATTTCACCACATCGGCATACAAGTCGTCGTAGCAGGTGATGCCTGCGCGGGTTTGTGAGCCGTTGATGGGGTCCTGGTCGGCGTTACGCCACACCCCGAACGGACTTACCCCGAAACGCACATAGGGTTTGATGCCTTTGATCATTTTGGAAACACCCTCGATGAGCCGGTCTACGTTATCGCGGCGCCAATCTTCGATCTTGACGAAGCCGCGCGGATCGGCGGCAAAATCGTTGTAATCCTGGAGCATCTGGTTGGGCTCCTTATAGGGATAGAAATAATCGTCGAAGTGAATGCCGTCAATATCGTAGCGCACTACCACTTCCCTGACGACATTGATCAGGTGCTGGCGAACCAGGGCGCTGGCGGGATTGAAATAGTAGCGGTTGCCATACCGGAAAAACCACCCGGCCTTGCGGTTATCGGGCAGGGCGCGCAGCGGGTGGTTGGGCGCAAGGCTGGCCGTGTCGAGATCGAAGGACGCGCGGTAGGGGTTCATCCAGGCGTGAAATTCCATGCGCCGGCTGTGCGCCGATTTGATCATGTATTCCAGGGGGTCGTACATGGGCTCCGGGGCAAGGCCCTGTTGGCCGGTCAGGTATTTGCTCCAGGGTACCACGGCCGAGGGATAAAAGGCATCGCCTGCCGGGCGGATCTGTACAAAAACAGCGTTCATGCCCATGGCTTTCAGCACATCGAGCAGGCTGTCGAACTCCATTTGCTGGCGTTCGGGCGGAAGTCCCGGCATGGAAGGCCAATCGATATTGGCGACGGTTGCAATCCAAACGCCGCGCAATTCTGCGGTCGGCAGTGGCTGCTGCGCGGAAACAGAAAAAGAGCAAAAGAACAGGAAAAACGTAGCCAAAAAGCCGCGAACTGACATGGATCGGATCATTGTTAGTTGGTTTGGGGGTAAATGTAGAAGATATGGCGGTTTGGTTGTATGGGTGTTTGGCGGATTGTCGTCTTTCTGATGAATTTTTATGAGGCCCGGCTTATCCGAATTTTCAGACTTTTGCCCTCCTTACTTTTATCTATTCCTCCAATTATGAAATTTCCGCAACCCATTCCCGTCACTGAACTCGCCCGCCGGTTCAACGCCCAACTGATCGGAGACAAGACACTCTACGCTACCGGTATCAATGAAATACACAAAGTAGAGACCGGAGATATTGCCTTTTCCGACGCGCCCAAATATTTTCAAAAAACGCTCGACAGCGCCGCAACTATCATCCTGCTGAATGCCGCGGCCGATTGCCCGCCGGGGAAAGCCATCCTGGTAGTGGAAAATCCGTTCAATGTGTATGACACCCTGATCCGCGAACAGCGTCCGTTTGAACCCCTCACCACGCCCGTCAGCCACCGCGCCGGCATCCATCCCACGGCCATCATCGAACCCGGCGTAGTGATCGCGGCAAACGTCCGGATCGGTGCGCGCTCGTACATTCAGGCTAATACCTATATTGGAGAATATACCTACATCGGCGAGGAGGTCAGCATCGGCCCGAATTGCATCATCGGCAGCGACGCTTTTTATTTTAAAAAACACCCCGACGGGACCTACCAGAAATGGCGCTCCGGCGGCCGGGTCATCATCGAAGACCGGGTGGACATCGGCGCCGGCTGTACCATCAACAAGGGGGTGAGCGGCGATACCATTATTGGCGCAGGCAGTAAGCTGGACTGTCAGATACACCTCGGCCACGGCGTGGTGATCGGCAGAAACTGCCTGCTGGCCGCCCAGGTAGGTATCGGCGGCAAAACCATCATCGAAGACAACGTGGTGCTGTACGGTCAGGTGGGCGTGGTACAGGCCGTGCGGATAGGTAAAGGCGCCGTGGTGCTGGCCGGTGCGGGCGTGTCCAAATCGCTGGAAGGCGGAAAAACGTATTTTGGCGCGCCGGCAGAAGAAATGCGGGAGAAGTACAAAGAACTGGCGGCGCTCAGGCAACTGCCGGAGCTGATCAAAAAACTGTATAAGTAATTTATAAACAGACGCTTAACCCTGTGAAAGAACACGGACTTTAAAACACGCCAGAGAAGATGATTATTTCAAACAAAATTTCCGCCAAGTCGTTATTTTTGCAAAGCCGTTGGAGGGTAACGATATAGTACGCTTCCTCTTCGAATCAACTTTAATGTACCTGCAAAGCGTTACATCCATTACAAGAAAAGAATTTAAGGTTATGATTACTGAACAATTGCCGAGCTGCTGGATGTGCCGGTGGAATGGGTGGAACAAGTCCTTGCCGGGATAAAAAAATAACTGGAATACCAACCGGATACCTGTAACGTTGAAACGCTCCGCTTTTTTCAGCAGGGCGTTTTTTGTTTGAAAATGTCTGTACAACGCCATGCCGATATGATCCGCGCCGAAGCCCAACGCCTGGGTTTTGAATTCGTCGGCTTTGCCCGGGCCGAACGGCTCGATGAAGAGGCCCGCCGCCTGGAAGCCTGGCTCCGGCAGGGCGCCCACGGACGTATGGCCTACATGGAAAACCACTTCGACCAGCGTATCGATCCCACTATATTGGTGCCCGGGGCAAAAAGTGTGATTTGCCTGACGTACAATTATTTCAATCCGGAAAAACAACAGGATTCCGGGGCCCCGAAAATCAGTCAGTATGCCTACGGCGAGGACTATCATTTCGTGGTCAAAGACAAACTTAAAGCCCTGCTCGCCTTTATGCAGGAAAATATCGGCGAAGTGCAGGGCCGCTGCTTTGTCGACAGCGCCCCCGTGCTCGAACGCGAATGGGCGCGCCGTGCCGGTATCGGCTGGAACGGCCGCCATACCCTGACCATACACCCGCGGCGCGGCTCCTTTTTTTTCCTTGCCGAGATCATCTGCGACCTCCCGCTTTTGTACGACGACCCTATCCGCGATCACTGCGGCACCTGCCGCCGCTGCATCGACGCCTGCCCCACCGATGCCATCAGCCCCGAAGGGTATTTCCTCGACGCCTCCA
>JAKLJF010000178.1 GCA_023151335.1 Thermoanaerobaculia bacterium
CCTGAGCGCTTCCAGATCTTCCAGTTTTTTATCGGAACGAATAAAATCCATGACCTCCACAACGATCTCCCGGTCATACAGATCGCCTTCGAAGTCAAGCAGATGCACCTCGATCGTTTTGCCCGCGGCGCCTTCGATGGTAGGGCGGTGACCAATGTAGAGCATGGCGTTGTAAGCCCCACCCCCGGCCCCTCCAACCCCACCCCCGACCCCTCCCCTAAAGGGGAGGGGAGACGGAGAGGGGACCACGGCGCCACGCCTCCTCTCCCCTTTAGGGGAGGGGTCGGGGGTGGGGTTGGAGGAGTCGGAGGTGGGGTTGGAGGGGTCGGGGGTGGGGTTTCGTCCTTCAGAAACAACGCGTACCCGCGCCGCATAAATCCCCGGCGGTGGGATCAGTTTATGTTTATTGCCAATTTCAATATTGGCCGTGGGAAAGCCGAGCGTTCGCCCGATGCGATTACCCGCAACGACCCGGCCGGTAAAGAAAAACGGATGCCCCAATAACCGGTTGGCCTGCGCAATATCGGCAGCATCGAGCGCTTTGCGGATTTTGGAAGAGCTGACCGCGATGTCGTCTACCTGCTGCGCCGGGATTTCCACGATTTCAAAAGTGCCCTGCGCCTCATATTTTTTTAAAAAATCAATGTTGCCTTCTCTTCTGGCGCCAAAACGATGATCATAGCCGATCACAATAACCCGCGGGTGAAAATAACGGATCAAAAAATCTTCCACGTAAGCCTGCGCGCTTTGGGCGGCAAACTCCGGCGTGAATGGCGCCAGCACCACATTGTCTATCCCGCATTCTTCCAGCAACTTAATTTTTTCGGCAGGTAAGGTCAGGAGCTTAAATGACGGATCATCCGGCTGCAACACAGCGCGCGGGTGTGGCTCAAAGGTGAGCACGATGCTTTCGCTGCCGTTTGAACGCGCCAGTGATCCTACCTGATCCAGGATACGGCGATGGCCGGCATGTACGCCGTCGAACGATCCGATGGTGACCACGGTATCGTGGAACGGGGGCAAATGCTGTAAGTTTGTAAATACCCGCATGTCGGGGCAAAGATATGCTGTCGTTTATCGGTCTGAGAAAAGCGGCTAAGGTAGGGCGACCTTTACGGTACGACTGCCTCCCGGCGCACTAATTTTTACAAAATATATCCCGGCCGACAAATCCGGGCAATCGAGGTCGTAAATACCTTGCCCGGGCGCATCGTTTACCAACTCCCGGTGCAACAGGCGGCCGTTCACGTCGAACAATGCCACATGAAGATTTTCTGCCGTACAGCCATTGAATAATAACTGAATACTCTTTTGCCTTGCCCTGGCGACTGAAATCGCGCACGCCGCCAGTGGGTCCGCCGCGCCCACCGTGCCATCGAATTTAGCCACGGCCCAGTCGCCATGCCGGATACCCGCCAGTTGGGCGACCGCGGCCAGGGTCGCTTTTACCACGTTGGACATAAAAGTAAAGTTCAGTTTTTCATCCAGGGTGTCGGCCGGGGTATGGTAACATTTATTGCGAAAGTCAGCGCCGTCGGTAATCATCAGGGCAGGCAAACCGGCATTCCAGAACGGCGCATGATCGCTGCGCAACAAATCGGGCACCGGGAAACTGGCGGACATGATCACATCGATCACTTTCAGATCAGGAACATAAGTAGCGGCACTGTTGCGGAACAGATCGGCCAGGCCGGAATGGGGGGAGTAACCGACATTGGTGATAAAATTGCCGCGAAAACTATCAGCCACCAGCTGATTGTAGGCCGCGGGAAAGAGCAGGTTAAATCCCAGCGGGGCATCCTGCGTATTTGGCTCTTCGGTATAATACCCGATCATTTCAAAATTAAAAACGCCGGCTACTCTTTCTCCGGCGGGCAAACCGCTGCTTACGTACCGCGAACTTCCCGCCAGTCCCGCTTCTTCCAGGTCGAAACCGATAAAACGCAGCGACTTTTGGCTGGGGTAACGGCTCAGCAGGCGGGCAAGTTCCATCACGCCCACCGTGCCACTGCCATTGTCATCGGCGCCGGGCGCATTGGCCACGGAATCGTAATGCGCGTCGACGATGACCACCGTGTCGGCGGCAAACGTTCCGGGGAGCGTGCCCAATACGTTGCGCCCGGTGTATGCGCCATAAGTGAAGGTATGTTCTTCCGCGAACAGGCCGGAGGCCCCGAACAGGCGGGACATAGAGTCGCGCACTGCCTGCAGGTGCGCCAAACCCGCCGTCAGATCGAAGGGTTGTTTGTCGTCGGCCACCAGGCGAACGCTAAAGGTAGCGCCCGCCGGATTCAGCGCGCTCAGGTCGCATTGGATGGACCGCGAAGGCCCTGGCATTACCGGAAAACCCACGTCGCCGGAAAGAGGCGTCTGATTCGTCAGGGAATAGGTTTTCCCACCATCGCCGGAAATACCTACAGCAATTTCGAGCGGATCATTTTCAGCATCTTCCACATCGTACAGCAGCGTTAGGGTGCGGCTATCCCAATCGACCGAGGCGGAAAATTTCAGGATGACCGGCGCAGTATTTTGAGCGTTCAGAGCACAGCAAAGCGACAGAAAAAGCCAAACCGGCGCAAAAATTCTTTTCATGGCGGAAATAACAGGTTAGTTTTGTTTTGCCAAAAGTATGACAAAAACAAAAGGCGCACTATTCAGCGCGCCTCCTGCAACAAACAAAACCAACTAAAAAAACCTACTTTCTGCTTTTTCTTGAATCGATGACCGATCGTTTTTTGAACATATTCGCCTCTAAAACGGCCGCGCCGCGGCAAACGCTGCCTGCTCCCGGAATTTTTTTTCGGTATTTTATTCTCATTTTATCGGGAGCGCTCCCCTACCCCATCACTGCCCAGCTGCCCTGTATGGCCGGGCTGCTGGCTGAAAGAAATGCTATACGATTTCCGGAACTGGCGCAAGAACGTCAACTGCTGCGTAAACAAATGGCGCAGTCCGGCATACCGTATACCTCTGCCCCCCGAACAGTGGTTACCATTCCGGTTGTGGTGCATGTGGTGTTCAAAACAGAACAGGAAAATATTTCGGACGAGCAGATTTTAAGTCAGATTGCCGTACTGAACCAGGATTTTCGGAAACTCAACGCCAATGCCAATACGGTTCCGCCGCCCTTTGCCCCCTTTGCCGCCGACGTGGAATTTGAGTTTTGCCTGGCCAGGCGCGATCCTTCCGGCCAGCCCACGTACGGCATCACGCGCCGGCAAACCGATTGGAGTAACATCGGAGACCTGACAGCTCCCGATGGCCGGCCCAGGATACACTACGCCGAATTGGGCGGAACAGATGCCTGGGAGCCTGAACGTTATCTGAATATCTGGATCGGCAGTATAGGCGGCGGCGCGTTGGGCTCAGCCAGCTTCCCGGGTACCGCTCCACCGGAAGAAGACGGCGTCATCGTCGACCCACGCTATTTTGGCGCCATTGGCCTGGCCACCTTCCCGCATCACCTGGGCCGCACCGCCACACACGAGATCGGGCACTATTTCAATCTGAACCACATTTGGGGCGGCGATTCCAACTCCTGCGACGACGACGACGAAGTGTCCGATACGCCCGTGCAGCGCTCGGCGTATCTCGGATGCCCTGCCTTTCCACAAATGAGCTGTGGCAATTCGGCTATGTTCATGAACTTTATGGACTACACCGACGATGCCTGCATGTCGCTGTTCACGCTCGGGCAAAAAACGCGGATGTGGGCTGCGCTCACAACAGCCCGTCCCGGTCTGATCAGCAATACGGTTTGCACCAGCACCGCTGTGCAGGAAACTTCCGAAAACACTGCTTTTTACCTTTATCCCAATCCAGCACAACATGAATTGTGGTTTCAATTGGTTGGGCATTGCTCTGCACCGGTTCAAATAAACATTTATGATGTTTCCGGAAAAATTTGGGCAACGCAAAAAACACTGGACAACACAGCGTCTATACGGGTGGATATTTCTGCTATGCCCAACGGGTTTTACCTGGCAACATTAACCAATGGTACCATTTACGCGGTTCGCCCTTTTGTCCGGAGTTTCTGATTCGGTTCAATACCGGAACTTCGTCATTTTCCCGTTCTCATCTTTGATGATGTATGCATCCTGAAAACCCGAGGCGCGCAATTTATCCGTGGTAGTCATAGCCTGCTCCACCGTCGGGAAACCAGTCAGCATAATAGCGGTCATTTTGGTATCGCCAATGGGCCATTTTTCGATCACTGCGCCGGAACCGTCCAGTTTCCGGGCATCGAAGTTTTGCGTATCGCTCATCGCGCAAACGCGAATGTAGTATTTGGCATTCGAAGCGGGTGCGACCGACGTGGCGGTGGTTGTGCCGGGAGTTGAATACGTCACTGGCGTGGCCGTGAGCGATTTGGAGGCGCTGACCGCCGGTACTGCCGCTGCACGTGACACGTCGTCTGCTTTTTCCGTGACGATGATGGCGTCCCTGTAGCCCAACCGGACGGCCTCGGCTTTGGCGGCTTCGGCTTTGTCGTGTGCATCCCATGCGCCTACCCGCACCCGCATGCGGTCGTTTTCGGGGCGGATATATACGTTTCCAAGCGATTGCAGGTTGGTATAATCGCTCAGCAGAACGGCTTTATCTGCCGGCCATGAAGCCACCTGTACAGCAAAACGGATCGGCGAAGTGGCCGGGAGCGCTGTTTTTGTGGCGGGCGTTGTCGTCAAACCTTTTGCGGCAATGGACGTGCTGTATTGCGCCGGCGCCGGGGCAGTAGGCGACTGAGCCATCAAACCCGGATCGGCCTGGCTTTCCCAAACGACAAAGGCGTCCTTGTGTTTCTTTTCAACTTCTGCCAGAACGGTGTTGGCCTCTTCGCGGGTGGTATAAACGCCCAGCCGGAGTTTGTTCATTTTGCCTTCTTTAACCGAATACAGGTTGCCGTATTGGGTGAGGTCGTCGTATTTCCGGATTTTACTTTCAGTGAATTTTTCCGGATTGGCGGAAATCTGCACAGCATAACCGGTTGCTTTGGCAGCGGTGGCCGCGGGTTGTTGTTTGCTGAGTGTGGTTGCCGTGGTGGCCGCCGGGGTTGTTTGGCCCAACTCATCCAGCGTGATCATGCCGCCGGATGCAGGCGTTACGGTGCTGTACGTAACCGGCGCAGCAGCCGCGGCGCGCAGACCGGCGTAAGGTTCCAACAAGATAGGGGACAATTCCATATCGGCCTGAAGCGCGCGTTCGGTTTGCAAGGTGCTCACAAAGTTTTGGTAGCCCTCGTGTCCGTAGCTGATATCGTACACCTGATAGGGCCTGAGCATTAGGGTGTACTGGCCCGAAGCGTTGGAGGATGCCAAAGTTTCATGGACGCCCTGACGGCTGCGGGCGGTCACCACGGCGCCCTGAACCGGCCGGCGGGTACCGGCATCGAGCACCAGTCCTGAAAATTTGGTTCGTTTATCAGCGCTCATCGCAATAGACATTTCCTTGCGTGTCTGATCATTTACAGGCACGGTCACATCTTCCAGGCCGGTTTTGCGGATGACCAGATTGCAGGTGCCACCTTTCGGAAAATAAAAAGAACCTTTCCCCGCGGCGTCGGTATAGATAGTACCCAGTCCGCAGGTGGTCAGGTTCAACTCTGCTGCCGGCAAGGGCCTTCCGAGATCGTCGAGTACATAAACGGTGTATTTTTCTATGGCTCCATTCGTCACCGGATAGTTATAAGTAACCGGCGCTGTTGTCGTTTCAGCCGGCGGATTATAGACTGTGGCGGGGGCCGCGTAATCGGCTACCAGTACGGCATTGATATTCTTTTCGCCCGCCGAACTGATCGGCACCACCACTGAACGGTATCCGGTTTTACGCACCGTTATGCGACAATCTGCTTTTCCTGCTGCCACGGCAAAGGCGTACTGGCCATAGCTATCCGTTTGTTTTATTCCGGCATTGCAGGCGGAAAAATCCAGTTCAGCCATCGGAATGGGGTTCTGTTGCGCGTCGGTGACCGAAATGAGGAATTCGTCCACGCGTTTGCGCAGCTGCCAGATATCTTCGTTGCCGCGCCCTTCGCCGCGGTTGCTGGTCAGATAACCGATGCCCGTACCGGGATCGAAAACAAACCCGTAGTCGTCGCGCGAAGAATTGACTCCCGTACCGAGATGGATGATATTACTTATGTAACCATTATCCAGATCGGCGCGAAATACATCCATGCCGCCGAGTCCGTTGTGCCAGTCGGAGGAGAAATACAAATTATTACCGTCAAAAAAGGGCGTTACCTCGTTGCCGGCGGTGTTGATTGCTGCGCCGAGGTTGCGCGGGGTAGTCCAGGCGCCGCCGGCCCAGGTGGTCACGTAAATATCCCAACCGCCAAAGCCGCCTTCCTGGTTGGAGGCAAAATACAGGGTGTTTCCGTCCGGCGACAAACTGGGAAAGCCGGTGGCATGGTTTGATCCGTTGTAGGGAAAAGCCTTCTCATTCAGCCAGTTACCTTCTGAAATATCCGCAATATGCAGGCTCATGTTCACGCCTTTTTCAGCGATCTGGCGCGTCCCGTCAATAAAGTTATTGCGGCAAAATACGACCCGGCGGCCATCGCCGGAAAAACTGACGGGGCCTTCATTGTAATTATTTTGCAGATCGCTGCGCAAAAAAGCGGGGTTTTGCAAGTAGTTGTCGCCGGGGTTGCGTTGGGTTACATACAATTGGTTGTACGCGCTGCCGGTCCAATCCGCGCTGGTACGAGCGGCGGTTTTGCGTTGAATGTCGGTACGGGCAGAACTGTACACCACCTTGTTGCCGTAAAAAGCGGGGCCGTAGTCGGAAGCGGATGTATTGAGTGGTTCGTTCAGTGCCTGGAACAGGGCATCTTTCCGGGAAGCCTGCAACGCAAAGTCGCACATTTGTGCAAAATGCTGTCCAACAGCCCGGTTAGTTTCACTGTACATGACAAACCATTTTTTGGCGCCCACATAATCGCCCGTTTGCATCAGGGCCTTGCCGTAACGAAACATTACTTCGGGATCCGCATTATTTTGGATCAATGCGCGGTCGTACCACGAGAGCGCCTCCTGGGGGCGATTCAATTGGAAGTAGCAGTCGCCCGTGCGCGCCAGGGCATGGGCATTGTTCGGTTCCTGCCGCAGTACCTGTTCATAAGTACGCAAGGCCAGGTTATAGGCGTACAGATCAAACTGTTTGTCGGCACGCTGAATATCCTCCTTTACAGGAGTTTGGGCGGTTAGGCCGGCTGTCAGGAATATAAATGCGATAGCCGCCGGCCAACCGGCACGAAAAGTGGTGTTCATAGCAGTATGACAAATTATGGTTAGAATGGTTAAACATGTAAAGCGCCTGCCGGAGGGAAAACAGGCAAGTGCACTAAAATTCAGGCAAATACGCGTATTTAAACTACGAAACGGCCTGACTTAGTATAGTGGAGAGACTATCTTTTGAAGAGGGAACGCCGCAAAGGTAAGGAGAATTGTAATACCGCGCCAGAAATTATTTTAACAGGCTGGCAGACAGCGGCTTCCCCCAATGCATGAAGCCGGTTGCCGACTGCAAATTACTCATCCGTTCCCGCAAAATACTCAAATCTGCCCGACAAAAAACACATTTCCCTTATTTTGCAGCCGCTCATGTTGCGCACCTTTTTTATATCTGTTTTGGCATTTGCCATACTGCCCCTCTCCGGTCAGCCCTCATCTTATTTGCTGGAATCGCTTACTTACCGGCAGGGTTTGTCCGACAACCGGGTGCGTACGATAAATCAGGATGAAAAGGGCTTTATTTGGATTGGCACGGCAAATGGGCTGAACCGGTACGACGGTTATACTTTCTGGCATTATTTCCCGGTGAAAGGCGACAGCACATCGTTGCCAAGCGCGTCGGTTAATACTATCGTAAAAGACAGGAAAGGCGCGCTGTGGCTGGGAACAGGGAACGGTATTTGCCGCATGCGGCCAGGCCGCTGGGAATTTGACCAGGTGTTTTGTTACCCGAAAGAGATTTCTGACCCCCGCTATGCCTATTTTGAAAATATCTGTCCGGACGCAATGGGCCGGATTTGGGCAGTAAACTCCTATAACCAATTGTTCCGAATCCACCCCGAAGCGCGCCGGACCGACGCCATAACATTGCCCGCTGTAAACAATCCCCCCGCGTCAGCGCCGGAAGAAGTCCGGCGTCAGGGGCCCCGTATCTCCGCGGTAGCGCCCTGCGGCGATACGGCAGTTTTGATCGGTTCCACCTTTGGATTTTTTCAATTCCATCTGGAAAAACAGACCTTCCGGTTTATACCGGTAGACGGCGTCTGGATGTTCGGACTGGCCAATATAGTGCCGGCCGGCGCCGACGCGTTCTGGTGTTCGTCCTATCTGAACGGAGTGTTTCTGGTGCGTTTGTCTACCGGCGCGGTACGGCATTTTCCCGAACCCGAACCTACTGCTCACGACATGTTGCCGCTTTCCGGCGGAAGACTATGGGTGGCTGGCGTATCGGGCCTGACAGAGATGACGCCATACAGCGGCCGGGTGGAAAAAATCAAACTGCCATTTGAAGAAGATGTGTCGCTCAATGCGGAGTGCCTCTTCAAAGACCGGGCTGGCGCAGTCTGGATCGGCACAGATAACGGCATTGTAAAGTTCGATCCTTACCTGCAGGGATTTCATTATACGGAAGTACACCGCGAAACAGCTACCGTATATGAGAACGACATTTGCGATGTGCACCACAACCCCGATGATGGCTTGTGGTACGTTGCCTCCC
>JAKLJF010000179.1 GCA_023151335.1 Thermoanaerobaculia bacterium
CCGTTCCGCCCGCCGCTCCATGTTCCACAACCCGTTGCCCCGTTTCACCTGCTCCACGTCGAAGCCGCGGCCGTTGTCGCGCACTTCGAGCGTGAGGCCGCCGTTTTCGGCCCGCACGGTCACCCACACGCCGGAGGCGCCGCTGTACTTGGCCGCGTTGTTCACGGCTTCCTTGAACAACAGGTAAAAATCCTTGCGCTGCTCCATGGGCAGGTTCAGCGCTGCCACCGCTTCGTCAGCCTCGAAATGTAAGGCTATTCCCTGGCTTTCGAGGATTTCCACGGCGAATTCTTTCATGCGTCGCAGTACGTTGGCCATGTTGTCGTTGCGCGGGTTGACGCTCCACACGATGTCGCTCATGGCTTCCATCACCTGCCGGGCGCGCTCGCCGATGGCGCCGAAGCGGGCCCGGTCGATGTCTTGTTGCAGGTTGCGTAGCGCCGCCTCGCTGAGGATGCTGATGCTGCTGAGGGTGCTGCCCATTTCGTCGTGCAGGTCGCGGGCGATGCGCAGGCGGAGCTTTTCCTGTTCGAGGCGCTGAAGTTCGCGGTAGCGGAAGATGGCGTAGACGAGGGCGGCAAACACCCCCGCGCACAACGTCCAGAACCAGGTTGTGCGGTAAAAAGGCGGTAAAACACGGAGTGGCAGTTCTGCCAGCAGCCCGGTATCGGTTCCATCCGGCGCAATGGCCTTCAGGGCGAAGCGATACCGGCCACCAGGCAGGCGGTTGAAGGTAAACGCGCGTTCCCCGCGGGTGTCGCTCCAGGGGTCGTCATTTTGCAGGCGGTAAAGCAACCGGGTTTGTTCCGGCGCGGTAAAGCCCAGCAAACCCGTTTCGATCGTAAATACTTCCTGATCGGGCTGCAGCGATATTTCCGTGTAAAGGCGCAGACCGGCTTGCCGGGCGGGTTCCGGCAAAGACATGGCCTGGTCGTAAACCCGGAAACCTGTAATCATCGGACTCGCGGCAGGAGGGAACAGGTTGATTTTTTCCGGGTGGAAATGCAGGTCGTCGCCCAGCCAAATTTGCCCGTCACTGCTTTTAAACAACGGCAGATGGGCATGTATCTCAACAGCCATACCTTCCTTTTCATCAAATTTTTTTGCGATGCCCCGGACAGGATCGTAACAATACAATCCTTTAAAAGTCGACAACCACAAACGCCCCCGGGTATCCGTTACGATTTGCATCACCTCGTCGGAAATACCTGTTACCCGTTCAAAAGCGGAATCGGGCGGCATCCCGGGCAGGTAGCGGCACAGTCCGCCCTCGGTGCCTACCCAAATGTTTCCCGACAAATCCCGGTCTATACAATTCACCATCAGGCCATTGATGCTGTGACTGTTATTGGGTTTGGATTCATATAAAAAACGCGTTTGTGCCCGCTTGTCCCACACTTCCAATCCCGTACCGTTTTCTCCCAAAAAAACCTTTCCGTTTTCATCAGCAAAAATGCTGAACAAAAAAAGGTTGTATTCCCGGCGGGTATCGCGGCATACCGGCAGCTCCGGCGGTCGCCGGAATTCGCCGGTTTTCGGGTCATACCGGACCAGGCCGGTACCGAAAGTTGCCATCCATAATTTCCCCTCCTCATCCGCCGTGATCCGGCGGGGCCAAAGCCGGCCCGTCCGTACACCGGGAGCATTGGCCACCGGCAAATCTGGAAAACGCAAGCGCAGGGTATTTGGATCCAGCCATCCGATACCCCGGTTGAGCAATACCCAGACACGCCCGCCGGGCGCCACGAAAATCTGATGCACGGAAGGGAAGTCGTTGGCCCGGAAGGGCAGGCGCTGCGCCGCCCGGCGCCGTTTTCCGGTTTTGGGATGCCAGGCGATGATCCGGAAAAAATTGTCGGTATCCCAGGAGGCAAAGAACAACTCGCCGGTGGGCGGGTACTCCGCTATGGCCTGGGCGTCGAAACCGGGCGGCAGGGGCGAACGAACCGGAAACTGTTGCCGGTAAGGATCCAGCCGGCTGAGCCCGCGGCTGACGCCGAACCAGCAGGTACCGTCGCGGTCGCGGTAAATGGCCTTGTGCCTGCCTTCCTGACTACCGCCCGGCCTGCCGGGCGCCGGTTCCAGCGCAACATACCGCCCGTTCGCAATATTCAGGAAGGCTAAGCCCGTACTCTGTCCCAGCCAAAATATCGTATCGTTAAGCGGTTGAATAGACAATATCTGAGCGTTCTCCGCCTTGTTGCCCGTGAGCGCGCGGTCGTCGATAATTTGCTTCCACTCCCGGCCGGCCACTGAAAACTGCAATAAGCCTATACCAAGGCTGCCGATCCAAAACATCCGTTTTTTCAGATCAAAAAAACAATTGCTCTGATCGCCCCCCCAGCGGTTCTGAATATTCAGGTGCGCTCCGGGCGCGTACAGCAGAGCGGCCTTCCGGACGACATCGATGTGGAGCAGGGCCGAGCGGCCGGGCGTATCTTTTTTATCGTGCATTGTTGCCGCGGCCCATAAGGATCCGTCCGCCTCTTGCGCGAGATAAAAAAAGCAATCGAAAAACGAATCTGATAAATCCGCCCCGGTATATCCGTCCCGCATTCCGGCAAATAAAAAAGGAACAATGCTGTCGTGCCGGGGTTCATAATATGCCAGTCCCGAGCGCGCCGTACCCACCCAGATACGCCCGTTACTGCCTTCCTGCAAACACCAGATGCCATCCTGAATGCGCTGGGGGACGTATTGAAATCGTTCGCGCGCGGGATTGAACCGGACCACGCCGGTTTGGGTAGCCAGCCACAACATGCCGTTGCGATCCTCGATGATGTCGCGGATATCATTGTCGGGCAGGGAGGCGGGGTTGTCAGGATCGTTGATATAGGGTTTAAAATGAAGGCCGTCGAAGCGCAGCAGACCTTTGTTTTTTACCGCGCACCAGAGATAACCGCGGTGATCCTGAACTATGGCGGTGACTTCGCCGGGTACGCCTTGTGCGGCGCCGAAATGTTCGAAAAAGGTGTGTGGCGGTTCGAACGCGGCCGGTTTGACTGTCTGCCGTGGCGCATTGCGCTGCGACGGCGCCTGAGCCGGCAGCAAACAGGGGATAAATCCGGAAATAACAAGGACAAGGGCCAGGGGAATTTTCATCGCGGTTATTTTTTGGCCCTGTAAAAATGAACAAAGGGTGAAACATTTCCAAACCGCGGCCTGCCGTCAAGTCAGAAAAATGTAGTTATGCCTGTCTCTGGTCATTATCATCCGGTTTATAAAAACCGGCTATTTCGTTCTGTTCGAACCCAAATCTTCGGAGGAAATCCCCTGGGAAGAAAGGATCGCTTGGGTAGTAAAGGATTACGAAGGAAAACAAATTACGCTGGTGAAACTTTAGGCCGGTGGAAAGAAATCAGGTATGCCCTGCCCCTTTATTTCAATTCCCCCCATAGCTGGATTTCTGAAGCGTTCGGGAGGAGACCGCCGTGCGTGTTTAAAATTTTAAATTTAAAATATTTAGCCGTGACCCTGGGAAAGGAGAATTCCTGGTAAGGTTTCTGTGGAAACAATATATTTTGCGTCTTGAATTTTCCGAGCGATTCAAATTGCCCGGTCGGCGAATCGTTTCCGGCGAAGAGCTCAAATTCGGCAATATTGAAACCGCTTGTGCCGGTAATCAGGATGGAGAACTTATCGAAGGAGGCCTGACGATTGTCATTAAACGCGACGATCAGTTCATTGCCTATGGGAGCCCAATTCCGCTCCGATCCATCTATCAATTTTTCCATTTCGTCGCCTGAACCGGCCGCGAATATTCTGCCGTTCTCCGGCGCCAGCAAATTGATGCGTTTGCCCTTCATCTGCGCGTACGATTTGCCCGTCTGAATATTCGGGTCGATCTTTTTGGCCTCATCCAGATTTTCCCGCGCCTTTTCGGCATTGCCCAGCTGCTCGTAAGCGTAGGCAAGGTTTTGCCGCACGGTGGCTAAGGGCGCCTGTTCGGCCACTTTTTCAAAGTATTGCACCGCCGAGGCATAGTCTTTGTTTTTCATGGCGGCCATGCCCTCGTTGAGCCATTTTTCCACATCGGCCTTATTTTTCTCCAGCCGTTCGGCCACGCGGGTGTCCAGGTCGCCGCGCAGTTTCATCTCTTTGTGAATTTCCTGCAAGGAGATATAGGCAGCCGACTGCCCGTCGCGCAGCAGGTCGAAAGCGAAATAGCCGCCCGCCAGCAAGATCAGCAAACCCAGCGTCAGGCCGAAAAACTGCCCGCGCGCCAGGCCGGCAATCGTTTTTTTGGTGATCGTGTTGCCCGAGCCGATCACCACGTCGCGGCTGCCCTGCACCCGGATGTTGCTGCCGGCCAGGTCGGTCACATTGCCCCCTTTTAGCACGGCCGCTACCTGCTCGTTCAGGAACTGCTTTTGCAACCCCTCCAGCACGGCTTTCGGCGCCGAGGCCCCGCTTTCAATCTCGTCGAGCAGGCTCAGCGTCCCGGCGGTAATACGGTTGCGCACGCGTTCGGCCTCGTCGTAGGCGATGAGGCCGCGCTGGGCTTGTTGCTCGTTGTTGGCCCAGGAGGCTTGCAGCAGTTGAGCCGCCTGCCGCCACGCGGGATTTTGGGTTTCAGCCCAGGCGGCGAGTTGGGCGAGGGCCCCGGCGGTACGGGCGGAGGCGAGGAGGGAGCGGAGGGTGCGCAGATCAGTCATTTTTTATAAGGTTTGAACAATTATATCTTTTGCGATGAACAACCGAAGTATATCTAATTCGCTATCGAATAACTACGAACCGGGCCGCCGGAATACCGCGGTCATGGGTATGTATAAAATACAACCCGTCCGGCAGCGCGGAGGTGTCGAGGGTGAAGTCGGCTGCATTGTCCGCGGTATTGGCTTCTTTCACCATCACCACTCTGCCGGCGTTATCCGTAATGTAAATCCGCAGATTGGAGGCGACCGTACCGGCAATGGCCACCTGTACCCCGGCGCCGGCCGGATTCGGGTACACTGTTACGGTCGCAACGGGGCCTGCCGGTAAAGCGGCGGAAGTAACGGCGCACAACCCGGGATCGGGTATATTATCCAGCAGCGCCTGGTATTTGGGCGCCGTAACCATATAAGGCGGCTGCACGTCGATGTCGTTCAGTACGCCCCAGGAACCGAAAACGCTTTCCTGCGGGTAGGCCAGGCTAAAGTTCATGGCCAGCCGGCAGCCCCATGCGCGGATAGAGTCGAATACCTGGTTGTACATGTCGTACATAGCCGTCGAGTATTGTGCATCCCATAAAGCCTGCTGATAGGGATATGGAATACCGAATGAGTTTCCCACGAAATGCTGACCGCCTTCGTAGGTAATCACTTCTTTACCGAACAGTTTTACCTGATTGTAATCCTGCCGCAGTGCCGGCAGAATGCCTTGCCAGCTATGTTGCGCATTAGCCATGACATCCTGCACGGTGGAGCCGGCGCCGAGTACCGGAACGCCCGTATTACCGTGCTCCAGGCCGAAATAATGCGTCGGCGCGGCATAATCCCATTCTTCGGGGTGCAGTTGCGACAGGATTTGTTCGTTCAGGTAATTGTACGTGGCCTGCATGCCCAGCACGCGTTTCACCCGGCCGCGCGCCGCACCGAAAACGTCGTGCCAGGTACGGAAAACATTTTTAGCCTTTTCGGAATATGCCCTGCCGTAGTTCAGGTGCGTGGGGCGGGTATTTTCGTTGTGATGGGCCTGCGGAAAAATCCAGTTCCACACTTCGTTGCTGTATTCCAGGTAAATGGTCAGAGCGGGGTCCAATTGATCCCGGAAAAGGGTGGCCATTTGAATGACATAATCCTGGTCGGCGGTATGGGGTACGCAGATCCAGGCATCTTTTTTTGTCTGGTTGGCCAATTGGATCATGATCTCGTAGGGTACTCCGCCGGCAGTGGAATAGGTAAACCAGGAAGTTTTACCGCGATCCTGCCAGGCGCCGGCGGGGCCGCGGTTCGTGGCGCCCCAGTCCATGAACCGCAGCGCGGTGAAAGGCGCTATTTTTTCCAAAAAACCCGGATAAAAGGGATCGTTCAGCAGGTCGGCCGACTCGTCGGTCAGGCGCAGGAGGCGAATGTTGCGTACGCGGTTGCCGGCATCAGAAGAAAGAATACTCAGGCCGTAATTGGCCTGGTTGGTGTTGATGCTGAATTGCAGGCGGCCGGGCGTGTTGCCGCTCACTGTGGCCGGCCCGTCGATTTGTATGGCGCCGTTGCCGTCGTACAGGACGACGTATTGCTGACCGGTTTGCAGGTTGGTACCCGTGGGACTTTCCGATGAGATCACGTAGCGCACCAGGGTATTGTCGCCCGCCGAGGTACTTTGCGGAACGTGTGTCGGGTAGCCTTCGGCGTCGAACGTTATTTCGTCCGCGACCTCCGACGACCAGCAGAAACAGTCGGGCGTATAGGCGAGCGGGTCGGCACGGACGTGTTTGAACAGGTTACGCATGGGCCTTTCCACACCCCAGTCGGCAAAACCCGACATGTTGGTGCCGATCTCCATATCGCAGATATGCGGTTGCCAGCCGGCACAGGTGGTACTATCTACGGAGATGTGCAATTGAAACGTATCCCGGCACAACCCTTCTGCCGCGCTGAAAGTGTATATGCCGGGCGCCAGCTGGTGAAATTCGTTTCCGTTGGTAGCCGGCACAGGCGTCCCGTTGCCGTCGTGCAGGGTCATCGTTGCCGGCGCGTTGTTGACGCGAATAGCGCCGTCGTTGGTCTGGCAGCCGGCCATACGAAGCACCGTAAACGAGGTCTGACAGGGAATATTTCCGTGTGCATCCAGCGCGGTAATCTCCTGGAACACCGTATGCTGCAAACCCAGGTTATCCGTCACGGTAAGAGAGGCGATCATGGTTCCCGGAACCGATTGGTAGCTGTGCGACACTTGCTGGCCGGTCGCTTGCGGCGAGCCGTCGCCGAAATCCCACGTATACGTCAGGGGTTCTCCTTCCGGATCGGTAGAACCGCCGCCGTCGAAATGAACCGTCAGGGGCATCTGACCCGCCGTTAGCGGACCGGCCGTGATATGCGCCAGGGGCGGCAGGTTGACCGAGACGCTGTTGTCCGGGGCCACGCAGGCGTAGCGGGTTGCCAACCGCAATTCATCCGCGGCGCCACTGCCGGCATTGTTGCCCAAATACAAGGCTATACTGCGTATGACATTGGCCGTGCCGGCGTTTTGGCTCAGTGTGGGCAGGGCGGGTTCGTTGTCGCCGAGCGTTGCCGGGTCGAGAAAAAGCGCGACGCCGGTATTGCCGGGGTTAAAAATCAGGCGCAGCACGGCAAAAACCGGCACGCCCGGCGCCAGCGCGACGCCGGTGGGGAAATAGTCGCCGTTCAAACGCAGCGTCCATCGGCGCTGGCCCGCCACGTCGGAATTGGCGCCGAAATACCCCACCGCGATGTGTTGGGCGGCGCAGCCGACACACCAGGGGACATTCCCGTCGTTGTGCAGGTCCGCGAACACCTGTTCGTCGTTGTTTTCGTCTTTGCGCAACAGCAGGCTTACCCAAAGCGTATCGCCCGTGCGGGTGCCGATGCCGTCTTCCTGGGGGGCTACATAATCCGCGAAGGGCCCGTCGGCGGCCGTTTGCAAACGCCGGCCCGCCGTCAGAAAAGCGCGCCCGCCCGAGGCGTAACGGCCGGCCGTTCGCAGCGCGCCGAAGGCCAGTGAGCCGGGGCCGACATTCACCTGGTAGCCCGGAACGGCTTTATCCGCGTTTTGAACCGTCCAGACGGCGCGCCAGCCCGTGCCGCCGTCACCGCCGTCGAGCGGGGCGGCGGCCTGGTAGTCAAATGCTTCGTAGGCAAGGTAGAGGCAGGTTTGGGCGGGCAGGTGGAGGCAGGAAAGGAGGAGAAAGGTGAAAAATATGCGCTGTTTCATATTGGTCAATTTATCGGTTGATGCCCTGCAAAAGAATTAAAATTCAATACGATCACTGGTCGGAAGCGGAGAGACTGGAGCAACTTGGCCGTTTATTGATTTACTGCAAAAATATTAAACGCCATATCCACTGTCATGGGTACTCCGGGGATACTATTGTAAACCGACCAGAAGCCTTCTTTATAATCCCAGGCATCCTCCGGGTCGTCGTACCAAAGGGCCGTGGCGGAATTGTTGTAGGATACCCCCCTCCAGACGGGCATGGCCAGAAATATTGCGTCCGGATTGCCGTTCAGCAGCGCATGGTCGATAAACGAGATGCCAAGCCCGGTGGGAATGATCGTATCGGCGGCCGCCACGTGGCTGAAGGTTCGGATGTTGCCGAAATGGTCGCCGTCGATCACCAATACATTGAACTCCGCGCCCGGCGGAATGCCGTGACGCCCGGGGTCAGATGGATCGTCAACGCCCGGCGTGATCTGGTTACAGATAAACCATTGGCCGTTGGTAGCGTCCCAGGCCGCGGCTATGGCCCGGTCGTTGACGACCTCGCCGCGCTGGGTCACCAGGAGGTAAACGTTCTCCCGGCCGTTACAAAGAACGTTGTCGATATAGGTGCGGTTCATGGACGAGTTGCCGGCGTCGGCCCGGTGGACGAACGCGTTGGGACAGTTCTCCGGCGCGATTAGCACGTTAAAGACGAATCCGGTACCCATGAACGCCGCCTCGTTGAAGTGCCGGATCAGCCAGTGTTGTCCGTCATAGCGCACCCCGAAGTGGTTCGGGTTGTCTGCCCCCGTGGCGCCGATGCCGAAATTGGAATTAATAAAC
>JAKLJF010000017.1:0-12991 GCA_023151335.1 Thermoanaerobaculia bacterium
CTATTCCTTCATTTACAGACTATGCCAAGAGTTGGTTTAATCCGCAATCCGCAATCCGCAATCCGTCGCCTTCAATGCTCACTCATATCAACGCATTCAACAATAAATCAATGATCCGTTCTACCATCTTCATCACGGCACTATTTTTCATTTGTACGGCCTCCCACCCTTCCAAAAATGTCCGGACGGAAGCCTTCGAACAATTAATGTCCCGATTCGACCGCGAATATGAAGCCCTGAACATTCCTCCCGGCAATTACGACTACCGGCAGGAAATGCAGGCCATTCCCGGACTGGAGCACATCGGGCGGCAAATCGCGTTTTTTGAAACCATGCGGGAAAATCTGAATCGGATCAGGCGGGACAAACTGATGGCTTACGAGCGTTTACAGTACGATCATCTCGACTACGAAATCGACCTGAATCTTATGCGCCTGACGCTGGAAAAAGCCTGGCGGCAGGCGCCCGCAACAGCAATCCCCACCGGCGGCCTGAGCACACTGGACAAGGACTGGTACCGCTACCGCATCCGTTTTTTTACCAGCGTGGATATTTCCCCGGAAGAACTGTTCCGCTTCGGAGCATCGGAAGTAGATGATGTGCAGGAGGAAATCCTGAAAATCCGGTCCCGGCCCGGTTTTGCCGCCGACAGTGCCGGATTTTACGAGCGCCTGCGATCGGATAGTTTTGTTCTGAACGACAAAGCGGAAATTCTGCGGCGGTACGAGGAGATCAAAACGACCGTGTACGGCAATCTCCACCGGCTGTTTGCCGACACCGGCGTGGCCAATATCGCTTTTATGGAATGGCCGCAGGCCGGCCCGTTCACACCGCCGGGCTATTACAGTCCGCCGTCGGACAACGCCTACGGCACAGGCGTTTTTTTCTTTAATTTTTACAACCAGCGGCACAACCGCCGCTCCATGGACTGGCTTTTCCTGCACGAAGCCGTGCCGGGGCACCACTACCAATGGTGCCTCCGCGAAAAACTGCCCGCACAACCGGCTTTCAAACGCCATTTTTACTACCCCGGCAATTTTGAAGGCTGGGCGGCTTACGTCGAATACTTCGGCAAAGAACTCGGTCTCTACCGCGATGACTTCGCCGAACTGGGCAAATGGGAGTGGGACCTCGTGCGTTCCGTCCGTATCCTCATCGACGTGGGCATACATCATTACGGCTGGAGCAAAGAAGAGGCCCTCGCCTGCTGGAAAAAGTACATCCCCGGCCAGGACGACATCGCCGAACGCGAAGTCACGCGCTGCACCAACTGGCCCGCCCAGGCACTCAGCTACAAAGTGGGCGCCTGGAAGATCCGGCAAATGGCCGACCGGCTGAAACGGGAAAACCCCGGCGCTTTTTCACTGCCGGCCTTTCACCGGGCCTATCTGATGGCCGGACAGACGCCGGTGGAGGTGGTGGAAAAAAATATTGACGCCCTGACCGGGGGTTGATCATTTTTTAGCCTTCACTATCTTTTTTACCCCGGTACCTGTCCCGTTCTGCAAGGTCACCATGTAAACCCCTTCCGGCAAATCTTTTATACTCAATAATATCTCCACTGCGCCGGCTGGCAAGGTCCGGTGTTGTACCAGCTGCCCCGCCAGGTTAAACAACATCACCTGCACATCATGATCCAGCCCTCCGCTCAACGTCAGCCGCACGGTTTCCGTGGCGGGGTTAGGCGCCAGTGCGAACGACAGTGCATTACCCGGCTCTTCCGTGCCTGTCGGGAATTGTTGTATCTGAAACACATCCGCCGCGAGGCCGCCTTCGCCGTCGGTCACACTGAAACGGAAGCTGTCGCCGGCGTTGGGTATGCCGTAATCGAAATAACGGATGGCGCCGTTATCCAGGTCGGCCTGACTGAACTGGTCGCCCACCTGCATTTCGCCGGCCCAGTTGCGCTGCAGCTGGCCATACTTCGGCGCGCTGACGAGGGTGTAGATCAGTTGTGCGGCAGGCGTGTTGGCGTCTTCGGTTTTTAGCAAATCGGCGCCGACCGCGGCGTTGCTGCCGGGAGCGATTTGCAGCAATTGATTTTTGACGATCAGCGGCGGGTTCAAGGCCACGGTGGAACAAAATTCCAGGGCAAAACCTTTCAGCTGGCCGCCGCTGCTCACCTGGGTGTCTTTCACGCGCAGCTTCCAGATTCCGGCGGCATTCTGACCGGCGAAAGCGCTCAGCTGGCCTTCCGGACGGTAATAATTGCCGTTTTGAGGAGGCGGGCAACCGAAAGCCTGCGGCGCCACATCGTCGAAGCCGAGTTTGAATCCGCCGCTGTAGCTGGCGCATTTGTTTTTAAACAAGGAAACTTCCGTGCCTGTGGGACTGAACAGGCTGACCTCCAAATCCCTGAAAAACTGGTGGTTGCCTTCAAAATTGCTCACCTTCAGTTCGCTGATGGGGCCGTTCAGGTTTACATTGATGGTTGACTCCACCGTGGGGGTTCCGTTGGCGCTGATGTTTTTCGGCAAATCGGTTGCCGCGGCAGGCACGCAGGTTTTGGAGGCCGTGACAAACACGAACGGTTCCGTCCAGGCGCCGGTCAAACATTCATTTACCGGCCTGATACGCCAGTAATAGACGCGGCCCTCATCGAGGGAGACGTTCCACTGCAGGGAGTCTTTTTGCAGGTTAGCATACGATTTAACAATGGAGGCGGAGTCAAAAGCCGGACTGGTGGCCAATTGTAACTCATAGCCGTCGGCATCGGGTACGCCGTTCCAGTGCAGCATGGGAAAACGGCTGACGCCGGACTGGCCATTGGCCGGCGCCGTCTGAGCCAGTGCGGAAAAATCGTTGGATACCAGGGTCAGCCGGATATACGCGACTGCCGTATCGCCGCCGGCCGCGCCGTAAATGACTACCGGGTACTCCCCTTCGGCAATGCCTGACGGCAGATCGAGGGTAATGGCAGCGCTGTTGCCGGGCATAAGTTCGTTTTGGCTCAGTGTCGCCTGGACTCCATTGGGAAAACCGCCGACGGACAAGCTGATCGGGCCGCCCGGGTCTTCAAAAGCATTGGCATTGATCGTTGTGCTGAAAGTTTGCGGCAGGCAGATCTTAGCCCGGCTTTCGTCCGTACAGATGGCAAAATTTGCCGCGGGCAAATGATTCAGGTCGTATTCCCAGATGCCGCGCCCGTAGGTACCCGCCCGCAGTTTGCGCGAGGATTGCTGCAACTCCAGGTCGCTGACGATAGTAATGGGCAGATCCTGGTTGAAGCCGTGCCAGTCGTTCATTTTGCTGCTCCGGTACCACACGCCGAGGTCGTTTCCGGCGAAGAGCAGAAAGCTGCCGTCGGCGGCCAGGTCGAGGAAGAGGCAGTTGGTGGGCACGTTGGGCAGGGAACCGGTCATGTTCGTCCAGTTGACGCCGCCGTTGTCGGACCGGTACACCTTTTGGCCGGCATTATATGACCCGCGGGTGATGTACACCACGTCGGGATTCAGTGGATGCACGGTGATGGACGTGATGGGCGCGTCGCCGGGTACGGTTCTGGTCGTCCAGTTGTCGCCGAGATTGATGGTCCGGTACAGTTTGTTGCCCAGCGCGGCATAGATGATGTTTGAGTTGGAGGGCGCGATGCGCAGGGCTTCGAGTTTGGCGTTGGCGTTGCCGGTAAGGTTGTTGCTGATCTTCGTCCAGGTGAGCCCCCGGTTGGTAGTGCGGTATATGTCGGCATAACCCAGCACGAGCACGGCGGGGTTCAGGGGGTCGATCTGGTAGGGCGACACCCAGGCGCCGGAAAGGTCGTGTTCGGGCGTCTGGCCGGGCAGGTTGTTGCTGATGCGGTTGTACACGTCGTTCACCCAGCCGTCCATGGAACGGTACAGCTGGCCGTTGATATAGGTAGTATAGAGGATATCGGGGTTTGTGTAGTCGATGGCCACTTCCATGGCGTCGCCGCCGTTGGTGGACTCCCATTCTCCGGGGGCCACGCGTTTGCGTCCGCCGTTGTCCTGCGTACCGCCGATCATAAAGGTTTCGTTGGTTTGCGACACGGCGATGCGGTAGAACTGGGTGATGATAAGGCCGTTAGAGCGTTCCTGCCAGTTTTCGGTTGGTTCGTCGTAGGCGTAAATGCCGCCGTCGTTGCAGAAAAAGATGCGGTTGGTGCCGGGCTGGAACGATACATTGCGCTGGTCGGCATGGATTTCCGGTTCGGGCTGTCCGCCGTGCCAGTGGGAGATTTTGATCCAGCTGGCGCCCTGGTCATTGGAGCGGTAGGCATTCACGGCGCCGCAGTAAATGACATTGGGGTTAAGCGGCGAGAACATCAGGATGTCGCTTTCCGGGCAATCGGAACGGTAGGTCAGTCCGGCGCCGTTGGCATTGGAAAAGAAAAACTCCCGTTTGCCGTCGTAAATGCATACGGCAGCCAGCAGCTCGGGATGGGCCGGGCTCACGGTCAGGCGGATCCAGTTGCGGGGGAAGGAGAAGTCGCTGATCTGCGACCAGTCTTCGCCACTGTTTTCCGATTTATAGATCTGGCTCACGCCCCAATAGTCGTGCAGGGCGGCGTAAGCTACCGAGCCATCGCCGGGGCGGAATTCCACGTCGGAGTAAAAGCCGTCGCGCACTTTGGCCCAGCTGGCGCCGCCATTTTCGGTGCGCCAGAGGCCGTTGCTGGCCGCCACGAGCAGGATGGAGGGATTTTGCGGGTGCATGGCGGCGCCGAGCACGGCCACGTTTTGGGCCAGCGACCAGTTGAGGGCGGTGGGAGCCCAGGTAGCGCCGGCGTCCACGGATTTCCAGATGCCCGTGCTGTAGGTCCACCAGCCCGAATGGTCGCCGTTGGAGGCGTAAATGACGTCGGGGTTGTTGTAATCCACCAGCAGGCTCGATGCGCCGTTGTAGGGCAAACCATCGCTGATGGGCGAGTAAGTGTCGCCGCCGTCGGTGGTTTTCCAGACGCCGCCGTTGGGCGAACCGACGTAGTATGTTTTCGGGTCGGTAGGGTGAAAAGCGATGGACGTGGTGCGGCCCATGCCGTTATAACCGCCGGTGCAGGTATTTTGCGAGATGAGTTGCCAGCCGCAGGAGGCGCCGCTGCCGCCGCGCTCGGTCACCTGTTTTTGCCCGCGGGCGCTTTCGCGCGGGCCAGCCATGCCGCGGATGTCGGGAAAACTGCCGTCGGCGTTGATACGCGTGGACCAGAACCATTTCCAGCGCATGAACTGGTTGTATTCCGAGCCTTCGTCTTCCCAGTTGAATTCCGCCTCGTTGTCGGGCGCGGGTTGGCGTTTTTGCGTTTCAAAATAACGCTCCACTTCGGCACAGATGGCGTGGTAGTTGGCGTTTTCCTGGAAAAGGAACCGTTTCCAGCCCATGTTTTCCTGGGCGGGGAGCAGGGTGAGCAGGCAAAATTGGAGCAGGGCGGCGAGGGTAAGCGGTGTTTTCATGGGGTAAAAATACGGGCGCCATAGGTATCTTGAAGTCTAAGGATAGAAAACAGTAAACTTGTGACAAATTAAAACTGCCATGCAAGAAGCATTGATCGTCCGCGACCCCAAGGTGATGCTTGGTAAACCAATTATCAAAGGCACCCGGATTACAGTGGAACTTATTGTCCGTAAAAGTGCCGACGGATTTACCATTCCTGATATTTTGGCAGGATATCCGCATTTGACGGAAGCACAGGTAGTGGCAGCATTGGATTATGCAGCGAAAATGATTGCCGATGATGTTTTATTAGAGGCGTGATTATCACGGATGAAAACCTGCATTTTAGTGCTGCCTCGCTGACAACACCCCCATTTCCCACACACAAGCTAAAAAACAGCATATATCTCCACGTAGATTAATCACTTATATACGCCGGTAGCGGCATATCTACCCATACGGGATAAATGTTATCTGTTTTTTTTACGTAAAAAGGTAAAAACCCTAAAATTTTACTGACCGGGCAAGGCGGAAGCCTAGGTCATCGTCCAAGGTATACGGGGGAAAGTAGCCGCGGCAGGCAGTGCGCGCATCAGCAGGCGACTTGAACCACGACCCACCGCGACGTACCCGGCGCGAGCCCAAATCCAGGCCCACCGGATTGGTTTGCGGGCCGGAAGGATAGGAACCGTACCGATCCCAGCACCATTCCCATACGTTGCCGCTCATGTCGAACAGGCCGGCGGCGTTGGGTTGAAAACCGGCAACGGGAGCGGTGTACCGGTAGTCATCGTTTTGGCCGGCAGTCTTCCATTCATATTCGCAGTTTTTATCGCAAAAGTTGGCATATCGATATAAATCAGATTCCGCGGGCGTTCCCGCCCATTTTTCGTTTCTTCCACTACTGCGCGCCGCGTATTCCCACTCCGCCTCGGTGGGCAGTCGGTAACCGTTGGCGTTCCAGTCGGCCGCGACATGGTCGCCGTTAATCTTGTAAACCTTGGTCAGGTTTTGTTTTTCACTCAGCCAGTTGCAGTATTCAATCGCATCGAACCAACTTACGGTTATGACCGGGCGTTTGCCCCGGCCCCAGCCCTCGTCGGAGGGTTTTGATTTACCGGTGGATGCGCAATAGGCGTCGTATTCGTCGAACGTCACTTCCGTTTTACCCAAATAAAAATCGCTTAGCGTCACCCGGTGGACAGGTTTCTCATTGTTTTCGCCCTCACCAAAAGTATCTCCCATATCAAACGTGCCGCCTTTGATCAAGACCATGTCGGGAGCACTGATACTTCCCGGCGAAGACGGGGGCCGCGCGTCGTCAGCCGGTTTTTCTTTACTAGTAAAAATTTTTGGCAACAGCCAAACAGCAAGTAGCAGGAACAGAACACCTCCATAAATGGTATAACGATTCATACGTGAAGGAGGTGAATTGACATCTTTCCTCGCATTCCCTTCCCGAATACGCCGTGCAATTCTCGCATTGGCGTTTTTAGTAATCTGCTCTTCTTGTATGCGGCGTTCCAGTAATTCGCGACGATATCTGGCCTCGGCTTCTTCCTCATGGCGATCTTGCTCTTCTCTTTCCCTTTGCTGAGCCGCTATCCGGTCACGTTCGCGGCGTTGGTGTTCTTCGATTTCTGCCTGCCGTTTGCGTTCAGCAGCGGCACGCACTTCTTCTTCTTTCCTTTTTTCCGCCTCGAACAGGTCGTCGAGCGTGCGTTTCAGCCCGGCCACCACGTCGAGCCAGGCGTCGTCGCGTTCGGGCCAGTGGGTGCGGCTGGTCACGGGTTTGGCGTCGGCAGGCAGGGCTTGCAGGCGGCTGATGACGGGGTCGTCGCCGAAAGCGCAGGGGCGCAGGATGACGGGCAGCACCCGGGCTTCGCCTTTTTCGTGCCGGGCCAGCGCGCGTTTGATCTCCACCTCGTGGATGTAGGCGGAATTAAAGTAGGCCGCGCTGACGAGGATGAGAATAATATCGGCGCTGTCGATGTTTTGCACGATCTCCCGCTCCCAGTCCACCCCAGGGTTGATCCCCCGGTCGCTCCACACCCGGATGCGGCCCGCGTGTTCGAGCGGGCGAAGGTGGCCGCGCAGTTCGTCGAGGTACTGCGCGTCTTCGCGGGCGTAAATGGTGAAGAGTTTGTAGGGCGGTGGCATTGTGTTTTACCGGCGAACGGATATTGGGCAAATGTAATCCGTTTTCGCGTTAATGTTGGCGCTCAGCCGCTTTTATGCCTCGAGTCTTTTGGTTTTATGCCTCGAGTTTTTTGGTTTTGTGCACGAAAAAATGGTGAGCAGATGCGAGAATAGGGGCGCCCCGATTGCGCGGCAAGGGCCTGACTCCTATCTTTGTATGGCCTCCTGTTGCTTAAACTTTTTAACCCTGTTTCCCGTGCGTCATTTTTTACCGCTTTTGGCCGCCGCGCTCCTTGTTCCAGCGCATCTTCCCGCCCAATGTCCCATCGTCCTCAACTGTCCGGCGAATACAGACACGCTGTGCGATGTCAGCGGCAACGACCCGCTTTTCTGGAATGAACCTTACTGGTTCGACCCTGTGCACCAGATCAAAGACCTTTCCGATGCCCCGGTCGATCTGAGCAT
The DNA here is from genome assembly GCA_023151335.1 of Thermoanaerobaculia bacterium. Classification (GTDB taxonomy): domain Bacteria; phylum Bacteroidota; class Bacteroidia; order Chitinophagales; family Saprospiraceae; genus M3007. Next base: position 7,993 of record JAKLJF010000017.1, read on the forward strand.
CCGGGTCATCGACACCTGCGGCGGAACCCTGAACATTTCCTGCTACCTCTGGCTCGACCTCGATGGCGATGAAGTATTAGAAACAAGGCTGCGGCCCGACTCCGTTCAAGTGCCCGGCGCCATACATTTCAATAACCTGAAAATAGCCGGCGGGGAGGTACGCGCGTTTGACCAACGGCCCGTGCCGGACGATGAGAAATATCGATTTGCGCTGGAAAAAACCACTTCCGGCGACACTGCCATCGCCCGTTTGCGCTGGAACACAACTGCTAATCCGGACGCGTTTTTCGAGCCGCAACTGCCCGCCGGCCTGTACCGCATCCGTTGGATCGTCGAAACGCCGCAGGGTGTTGAAAAGTGGTGTACCTATGCCTTTTACGTCCGCGATTGCGCGCCGCCAGTACCCATTTGCCTGAACGGTATTTCAGGCAATATTCCGCCAGTCAAATTATTACGTATCTGGGATACCGATCTGCTACTGGACATGCAGGACAACCAAACACCGTCCGGTCAGTTGCAAACCGCCATCCGGAAATCCGGCACGGGCACAGGCTTTCCCGTACACCCAGACGGAACGCGATCTTCTGCGAAACCATGGTAACGGTAACGGATAATTCCGGCAATTGTAGCGATCCGGGTACTCTTTCCGTTTGTGTTACCCGGTACTGTGATGGATCGGGCATGGAAGAAGTGGTTGTCATGCTGAAAGGCAATCACCCCGCTTTGCCGCCTTTATCTTTATTCACGCTGACGGCTAACAACGGCTGCGTTACTTTTCAGAGCAGTGCCATTCCATGGCTGGGAAATTATGCCATCTCTCCACAAAAAAATGATTTACCCTCAACTACCCCAGCCGATATTGAACGCGTACGCAGGCACCTCGACGGCATGGATCCGTTCACCGATCCTTACCAATGGGTGGCCGCCGATGTGAACAATGACAATGCAGTGGACAGCTCCGACCTGGTTGAAATGGAACAGGTGGCCGCGGGCCAACTAACTCAATGGACGAACAATACCCCCTGGCGTTTTGTCCCGAAATCTTATGTTTTCCCCTCACCTGACCCGCTCTCGGCCCCGGTGCCCTTCGTCATTTCGCTGGATCTGCCTGGCGACAACCTTGATTTCGACTTCGTGGGTGTACGGACTGGCGATCTGGCCCTGTGCGCTGCCGTGGGCGTAAGCACACTGCCGGCTATTAGCCTGGCCGGGCCTGCGCAGCCCAATCCCACCGCGGCAGGCGTGCTGATCGCGTTTCATCTCGGCCACGCTGCCGAAGTCCGGCTTGATGTGTTTGATGTTCAGGGACGGAGGGTGTACGGCCGGACGCTGCATTTGCCGGCCGGCAGCGGGCAGATCGAGGTGCCGGAGGAGGCCTTTCCGGCGAGCGGCGTGTATGGGTGGCGGGTAACGGCCGAAGGGATAGGAGTTGGCGGGAAAGTGGTGCGGTTGTAGCCATGCTTCCGGATATTTTTCCTGATCCGGATGCTACTTTTTCAAATTATAAAAAACAGAAATTCAAATCGGACAAAGTAGAACCAAATACGTTTTGGCTGAAAATAATTTCGCATGGAAAATCTGGTTGGCCGTCAGACGGAGATCAGGGTATTGCAGGAGGCGCTGAAAACCCCGGAAGCGGAACTGATAGCAGTTTACGGGAGGCGACGGGTGGGTAAGACTTACCTGGTTCGTTCGGTATATGAGCGCAACATAGTCTTCGAGTTCACGGGCGCTAACGGCGTGAATCTTGCCACCCAGCTGGAAAATTTCGCATTGACCTTACAAACGGTTTTTAAACTCGACCCAAGCGTACCCGTGGCCGTACCCGGCAACTGGCTGCAAGCCTTTCATCTTTTAATCAACCTGCTGGAAGCACGTCCTTCCACTGAAAAACAGGTGATATTTTTGGATGAATTTCCGTGGCTGGATAATAAAAAATCGGGCTTTTTGGCTGCATTCGACCATTTCTGGAACAGCTGGGCATCGAAGCGGCGAAATCTGATTGTAGTCATATGCGGCTCGGCGGCGTCCTGGATGATTCAAAATGTCGTACGTAACAAAGGCGGGCTGCACAACCGCATTACCCAGCGAATCCGTTTGGAGCCGTTTACGCTCCATGAAACGGCCTTGTTTTTGCAACGGAACCGCGTCAATATGACCCCTTACGACATGGCGCAATTGTACATGGTTACCGGAGGGATACCGTATTACCTGCGGTTCGTACGCGCCGGGGAAAGTCCGGCCCAGGTCATTGATCGCTTATGTTTTACGAAAGACGGCGTACTGAGGAACGAATTCAAAGACTTTTACCCCGCCCTTTTTGGTAAAGCCGACAGACATTTGGCGATTATTCGATGCCTTGCCGGGAAATATGGCGGCATGACCCGCAAAGAGATCATCGAGGCCTGCCATTTCAAAACAGGAGGTACTGTAAGTAAAACGCTCGACGAACTGGAAGAGTCCGGATTTATCACCGAGTATCTACCCTTCGGAAAAACGGCTAAAGATTCCATTTTCAAACTGACCGACGAGTACACCCTCTTTTACCTGAAATTCATGGAACGCAGCAAGACTGCCGGTCCCGGCACGTGGGAGAAAAAGTCGGCGGAGCAAACCTGGAAAAGCTGGCGCGGTCTGGCCTTTGAAAACATTTGTCTGAAACACATTTCTCAAATTAAAAAAGCACTGGGCATTTCCGGCATTTACGCCGAGCCTTCTATTTGGCGATATGTTCCTAAACAAGGGGAAAAAGGCGTACAAATTGACCTGTTGTTAGACCGCCAGGATAATTGTATTAATCTGTTCGAAATAAAGTTTTACAGAACAGAGTATGCCCTCGAAAAGGAAGACGCCGATGATCTGGAAACCAAGCGGCAAGTTTTTATAGAAAAAACCGGCGCCAAAAAGACCGTTTTTATTACCCTGCTCACCGCCTTCGGCGCAAAAACCAACGCGTATTTCCTGCAAACCATCCAAAACCAACTGACGATGGGAGCACTCTTCGAACCGGTTTAGAACGGCGGCAGCAAAATTATTTCTCGGTGCTTAAAGATTCGAGCAAACCCAGAAACTCATCTTTACGCAACAAATGTATCTTCGGGAAAGGGACTTGTTCAAGTCGGCGGAAGTCCCGGTCTTCCGATACCAGATAATCGGCTCCTACGGCTACAGCGCAATCAGCAAACTTATTATCATCGGCATCTCCAAGCAAATGCCACTCGAAATAACGTTCAACACGGCGCGTATTGGGGAGATCCAGCAATAAATCAATTACTTCCGCTGCAAAAGTTGCGCCCATCTCACGACCAATGATTTCTTCATATTCGAGTAAGATTTCGGTACTCACACACAGATCGTAAGTGCCGTCAAGTAAAGCCTCGAAAATTCGGTGCGTTTCAGAGCGCCGTGATATGGACACTAGCAGCAGATTAGTATCGAGTACGATTTTCATTTCCCGGTGGAACGGCGGTAAGGAGTGCGCATTTTGGTTTGCAGCATCTGGCGGATATCCTTGTCGGTCCAGCCTTTTTCATCCCAAATGCGGTCGGCTTTATCCATAAGTACTTCAGCTTTGAAGCGGATCAGGATTTTTTTCAGCACATCGTATTGCTCTTCCGGGATGTCATAAGCAAAGAGTTGAAGCAATTCCAATTGTGCTTTACTGAAAGGTTGTGGAATTGATTTAGAATCATTCATCGGTATACAGCGGCAGTGATAAACTTTCGACAAAGATATGCATTTTGCCTGTACGTTGCCAAAATCAGAGCCCCCAGCCGGCCGTCAACATGAACACAAAAAATCCCGCCCCCCGAAAATCTCGGGAAGCGGGATGCATATCGCTCGGGCTGCCAGGCAACCCTCTAACATTCTAACCCAGCTTAAGCTTTCACCGTACCGCGGGCTTTCTCGATCACCTGCTTGGCCACGTTTTCCGGGGCGGCGGCGTAGTGCGAGAATTCCATGGTGGACGAGGCGCGGCCCGACGTAAGGGTACGCAGCGAGGTCACGTAGCCGAACATTTCGGCCAGCGGCACTTCGGCCTGGATGGCTACGGCGCCACCGGCGCGGCCTTCCTGGCCTTTCGGCATACCGCGGCGGCGGTTCAGGTCGCCGATAACCGGGCCCACGTATTCTTCCGGCGTGATCACTTCGAGTTTCATGATCGGCTCCATGAGTTGCGGTTTCGTCTGCGGGGCGGCGGCGCGGAAGCCGTCTTTGGCGCAGAGTTCGAAAGCGATCGGCTTGGAGTCCACCGCGTGCATCGAGCCGTCGATGACGCGCACTTTCATCGAGTCGATGTTATAGCCGGCCAGAATACCGTTGCTCATCATCTGGGTGAAACCGTCGGTAATGGGCTTGATGTAGTTTTTGTCGATCGCGCCACCCACGATACCCCATTCGAACTGGAGTTTCTTCTTGCCGCTCTTGAAATCGTCGCTTTCGAGGAATTCCTGGTCGGCGGGGCCGAGCGTGAATTCCATGTCGGCGAACAGACCGGCGCCACCGGTTTGTTTTTTCAGGCGTTCGCGGTGCGATACCGTTTTGGTCAGCGCTTCTTTGTAGTTTACCTGCGGAGCGCCCTGGTTGCATTCCACCTTGAACTCGCGGCGCAGGCGGTCGACGATGATCTCCAGGTGCAACTCACCCATACCGGAAATAACCGTCTGGTTGGTATCTTCATCGAAGCGGACGCGGAAGGTCGGGTCTTCCTCGGCGAGTTTGTTGAGCGCCATGCCGAGTTTGTCCAGGTCTTTCTGCGTTTTCGGTTCGATAGCCAGACCGATCACCGGCTCGGGGAACACCATGCTCTCGAGCACGATGGGTTTGTCCAGGTCGCTGAGCGTGTCGCCGGTGCGGATGTCCTTAAAGCCCACGGCGGCGGCGATATCGCCGGCTTCCACCGCTTCGATGGGGTTTTGCTTGTTGGCATGCATCTGGTAGAGGCGGCTGATCCGTTCTTTTTCACCGCTGCGGGTGTTGAGCACGTAGGAGCCGGCGT
>JAKLJF010000017.1:13001-18580 GCA_023151335.1 Thermoanaerobaculia bacterium
GCCGGAGTACACGCGGATGAAGCACAAGCGGCCCACGAAGGGGTCGGTAGCGATTTTGAACGCCAGGGCGCAGAACGGGTCGGTGACCGAGGGTTTGCGGGTGATCTCTTCTTCCGTTTTCGGGTTCGTGCCTTTCACGGCCTCGATGTCGACCGGCGACGGCAGGTAGTAGCACACGGCATCCAGGCAAGCCTGCACGCCTTTGTTTTTATACGCGGAACCGCACATGACCGGCGTCATTTTCATGTCGCAAACGGCGGCGCGTACGGCGGCGCGCATTTCCTCGATAGTGATGGAATCCGGGTCTTCAAAGAATTTTTCCATCAGCGTATCGTCGTAGGTAGCCACCTCTTCGATCAGCTTCTGGCGGTATTCGTCCACGGTCGATTTCAGGTCTTCCGGGATCGGCACCACGTTGTAGGTCATACCCTGGTCGTGCTCGTTCCAGATGATGGCCTGGTTGGTGACCAGGTCGACGACGCCTTTGAATTTTTCTTCCGAGCCGATGGGCACCTGCAGGGGCACGGCGTTGGCGCCCAGTTTGGTGAACATATCCTTCACGCACATGAAGAAATCGGCGCCGGTGCGGTCCATTTTGTTGACGAACGCGATACGCGGCACTTTATAGTTGTCGGCCAGGCGCCAGTTGGTTTCCGACTGCGGCTCTACGCCGTCGACGGCGGAAAAGAGGAACACCAGGCCGTCGAGCACGCGCAGCGAGCGGTTTACCTCCACGGTAAAGTCCACGTGACCGGGAGTGTCGATGATATTGAAGTCGTATTTTTGGTTCTCTACCGTCCAGACGCATTTGGTGGCGGCGGAGGTGATCGTGATACCGCGTTCCTGTTCCTGCTCCATCCAGTCCATGGTAGCAGCGCCTTCGTGTACTTCACCGATTTTGTGCGTTACGCCGGTATAGTATAATATACGCTCGGTGGTAGTTGTTTTGCCGGCGTCGATGTGGGCGGCAATACCAATGTTACGGGTGAACCGGAGGTCCTTTGCCATTGCAATGAGTGATTGAGTGATTGAGTGATTGAGTGATTGAAACGGGTTAAGGGGAGTGTGAGGGTTTATGAGGGTTTATGAAGGTTTAGGGGGTTTAGAGGGTTTAGGGGGTTTAGAGGGTTTAGAGGGTTTAGAGGGTTTAGAGGGTTTAGAAGTTGGAGGAGTTAAGTTTGGATTAAGTTTATGAGGGGAAGGGGAGTTTTAGTAAAAATTTTCTTTTTTTAACTAAGTCCCTTCTTTTTTTGATTTAAATTTTGCGAAAAACGGTTTAGGATTTCAGAAGTTTTGAAAAGCAAAAACAAGCGTTTTGAAAAAACCGGTCTTAAAACGGCAAAACCGTCGAAAAAGGCCGGCGGCAGCGGGAAGGCGGTCACCGGACTTTTTCAACGGTAGGGCGTGAAGCAGTGCCGCGCTTAGGCCTTGTAGTGGGCGAAGGCGCGGTTGGATTCGGCCATTTTATGCGTGTCCTCGCGTTTTTTCACGGCATTGCCCTCGCCTTTGCTGGCGGCAACGATCTCGGCGGCCAGTTTTTCGGCCATCCCTTTGCCGGCGCGGGCGCGGGAGTATTTGATCATCCATTTGATCCCGATGGAAATTTTCCGGTTGGCCGGCAGTTCCGTGGGGATCTGGAAGGTGGCGCCACCGATGCGGCGGCTGCGCACTTCCACTTGCGGCATGACGTTGTTCAACGCTTTTTTCCAGACTTGCAACTCGTCCTCGTTGGTGCGACTTTTCACGATGTCAAGCGCATCGTAAAAAATACTGAACGCAACGCTCTTCTTGCCCTCCCACATCATGTGGTTCACGAAACGGGTAACCATCGTATCGTTGTACCGCGGATCAGGAGCCAATACTCGAGGTTTCGGTTTGTGTTTACGCATTATTTATTGAGTGATTGAGTGATTGAGTGATTGAGTGATTATTCAGTCACCCGGATATTATATGCTCCATTGAAGTGATCGGGCAAATGAACAACTGAGTCATAATTAAATCACTCAATCGCTCAATCACTCAATCACTCAATGATTACTTCTTCGGTCTCTTCGTACCGTAGTGGCTGCGGCTTTTCTTGCGGTTGTTCACACCGGCCGTGTCGAGCGCGCCGCGCACGATGGTGTAACGCACGCCCGGCAGGTCTTTTACACGACCGCCACGCACGAGCACGATGGAGTGTTCCTGCAAATTGTGACCTTCACCCGGAATATAGGCGATCACCTCGATCTGGTTGGTCAGACGCACTTTGGCCACTTTGCGCAGTGCAGAGTTGGGCTTTTTCGGCGTCGTGGTGTACACGCGGGTACACACGCCGCGCCGTTGGGGATTTCCGTCCAAAGCGCGCGATTTGCTTTTGTACTCCACTTTTACGCGACTCTTGCGCACCAATTGATTAATGGTAGGCATACCTTTTTTTGACTAAATTTTATGTAACTCGTTCAAAATCAACTTAAAAAAGACATTTTTCTATTTGCCTTTTTCAAAAGCGAACGCAAAGGTAACGCAAGCGACGATAAATTTCCAAACTGGCGTTGAAATTTTATGAAAAGTGACGGTTTGAAATTTATTCTGTTGTTTTGTGTCCGATCTTGTGAGACCAGTTAAATGACATCCGTTATGCACCTTCAACACGCAAAAATCACTGCCCTCGGCGCCTAGGTCCCCGAACGCATAATAGACAACCACTACTTCGAATCCATGGTGGAAACCAACGACGAGTGGATCGTCAGCCGTACCGGTATACGGACGCGGCATTTCGCCGCCGAAAACGAATACACCAGCCATTTGTGTGTGGGCGCGGCGAAAAGCCTGGTGGAAGAGAACAACATAACGATCGACGATGTTGATTTTGTGATCGTCGCCACCGTCACGCCTGACCAGACGATGCCCAGCGTATCCTCCCAGGTGCAGGACAAACTGGGTTTGGCCCATGCCGGCGCCATCGATATTTCGGCTGCCTGCGCGGGTTTTGCCTACGGCATCATCCTGGCCCAGGGGCTCATTACCGCCGGCACGCACCGGAAAGTATTGGTATTCGGCGCCGAAACGCTGACGAAATTCACCAATTATGAAGACCGGACTTCCTGCATCCTCTTCGGCGACGGAGCGGGCTGCGTACTGGTGGAAGCGGCGCCCAAAGGCAATATCCTGGCCGCTGTCACCGGCAGCAACGGCGACGGCGGCAAAGACCTCTACCTGTCGAATATGCGCAAACAGATCAACGGGCAGGATGTGATCACCGACAACAAAATCCACCAGAACGGCCGCGCGGTGTTCAAATGGGCCGTGACCACCGTGGCCGAACAAATGCAGGTATTGTCGGAACGCAGCGGACTGCCGCTTGAAAAGATCGACTGGTTTATCCCCCACAGCGCCAACATGCGCATCATCGAAGCCCTGTGCAACCAGTCGGGATTTCCCATCGAAAAAACGCTCGAAAGCATCAGCATTTACGGCAATACCTCCTCGGCTTCCATTCCGCTCGCCCTGCACCGCGGCCTGCGCGAAGGCAAAGTAAAAAAGGGCGACCGCATTATGATGATCGGTTTCGGCGGCGGGCTGGTGTACGCGGGGGTGGTAGTGGAATGGCAGTAGCCGTTTCAAGCCTTAACCAAATAATGCGTCCATTGTCAGCTCGTTATGCACGAGGGATTTTGCATAGGTATTGGGCGTAAGGCCGAAGGTTGTGATAAAAGTGAGCCAAACAGATTTGGGCGTTTTGGTATGCTCTTTAAAAATACCGATTTTTTGCCTCAGGGTATCGGCATATTCCTTGTCAATAGTAAAGGTCTTAATGGAAAACTTCATTTCGCAAAGATTAATCACCTGATCCCGGCGATCAATAACAAGGTCGATTTGCGTTTTTTCTGTTCCGGCGCCGCCAAACCAAGCGGAAGACCTTGTTTGAACGCTACCAATACCGAGCGCATGTTTGATTTGCCTGAGATGATACAGACAAATCTGCTCGAAAGCATAGCCGCTCCAGGCGCGGATTTCGGGTGAATCCAAACTGTTGAGCCAGAAGTCTTCATCCACTTCGTGGTTATTTTTGATGAATTTCAGATAAAAAAGCGAATAAAAATCGGTGAGTTGATAGATCGCATTATTCTTCTGCTTTCCGAACATCGTGTATTTTTGGATAAAATTGCTTTGCTCCAATTCCCGTAACACCAGGCTTGTATTACCGCCATTGGGCAATTTAGCGGCTTTCAGCAAAGCGTCCCGGTCAAGCCCTTTCGATTTTTGCGCCAGCGCTTCTATTACGGCAATGTGTTTATCCGCTTTCTTAAAAAGCGAATGGTACAGTTTTTCAAATTCATTGCGGAAACGTCCGCCGGGCGCGAAACAAAGATCATTGATATTTTGCGCCGCGCTTTTCCTGGGGTTTACGGCCTCCAGATAAAACGGAATACCTCCGAAAACCATGAATAATTGCAGGAGTTGATAGCGATCGGGCGCAGGGCCTTTTTCCTTGAAAAATGCCTCGCATTCTGACAAGGTAAAAGGCCTGAGATTAATGTGATGTGTCACACGGTTATACAGCCCACCGGTATCGTTGATGAGTTTATTTATCATCCAGGAGGCTGCCGAACCGCAAACGATCAGCACTATATCGGGCCGTGCACTCGCCCAACTGTTCCAAAAATGCTCCAACGCGGAAACAAAAAAGGAGTTGGACGTATCAAACCAGGGCAATTCATCCCAAAACAGGATCTTCTTTTCGACACTCGTCCTGGATTCGAGCGATTTTATCAAATATTGGAAAGCCTGAAACCAATCTTTTGCCACTGGATAGTCCTCAAATTCCGGAAATTGCCGAACCAATGCGCCATGAAAATTGGTCAATTGCTGCGCAGTATCCACATTAGCAATGCCCGTTACCTGGAATGTAAATCGCCCCTCAAAAACCGAGCGGACAAGGAAGGTCTTTCCAACCCTGCGCCGGCCATATACTGCGACAAACGAGGGCCTGTTCGATTGCAGGAGTGAGTGAAGCAGTGCCGTTTCTTCTTTTCTTCCGGTTATTTTAGCCATATTTTTATATTTTTATTGGCGTAAACCTACGGTAATTTTCAATTTTTAGCCAAAAAAACATCCAAAATCGGCTAAATTTACAATTAAACCGGCTACAAGTTTTGCAGAACAGCGTATTTAGTGAATACCTTGGGAACATAATTAAAATGCTATGCGCCTTTTCCTTTTTTACCTCCTGCTGTTGAACAGCCTGCTGCTTCCCGCCCAAAGCTCCCTGCTGCCCCGAGCCGAAAATTTCACCAAAACCATCGGCGGCAAAGCCGTCAGCCTGTATTATCTCCGCAACGACAGGGGAATGGAAGTCGCCATTACCAACTACGGCGGCCGCATCGTGAGCCTGGTAGTGCCCGACCGGTACGACCAACCTACCGACGTCGTATCCGGTTACAACAGTCTCGACGAATACCTGAATAATCCGGAAGAATATTTCGGGGCCATTATCGGGCGTTATGCCAACCGCATTGCTGGCGGCAAATTCACGCTCGACGGCAAGGAATACAAGCTGGCCCAAAACAACGGCCCCAACCACCTGCACGGCGGCC
>JAKLJF010000180.1 GCA_023151335.1 Thermoanaerobaculia bacterium
CGCTGCTGGGCCTCTACACCTTCGGACTGTTCACCAAACTGCACCTGCACCCCTGGTCGCTGGCCATCCGCGGCACCAACTGGACAATTCCCGGCGTACTCCTGGTATGCATACTTGCGCCCCTGATCACCTGGGGCATCGAAGTCGCCTGCAAACAATGGTTCGACGTGGGATTCCTGACCATTCTGCTCAACGGGATCATCACGTTTGCCGGGCTATGGATCATGTCGTACCGGGATGACCAGGCCTGACGTAAAAGTCGTTTTTTTTAACAGGGCAGATTTTCATTTTTTGTACATTACTAAGATAATCATCTTATCAGTAAGTGAAATTTATTCCCGAAAAAATACCGGCCGTTCACGTAACTCAAAACTCAAAACTCAAAACTTTCACCCCTTCCCTTTCAAACGCCCCGTACAACGCCCGCGCGAATTCCACGGCGTGGGGCCCGTCGCCGTGCACGCAGATGGTATTGGCCTGAAGGGGCACCCATTGCCCGCCGGGACTTCTGACGCGTTGGTTGCGCACCATTTCGAGGGCTTGTTCCACGGCTTTTTCCGTATTTTCGATCAGGGCGCCGGCCTGGCCCCGGGGGATGAGGCTGCCGTCGGACTGGTAACCGCGGTCGGCAAACACTTCGCTGCACGTACGCAATCCGGCGGCCCGGCCGGCTTCGATGAGGGCGCTGCCGCTCAGGCCGTACAGCAGCAGATTTCCGCCGGCGGCGCGTACGGCCCGGGCGATGGCGTCGGCCAGCGCGCGGTCTTTGGCGGCGGCATTGTACAGGGCGCCGTGGGGTTTTACGTGATGCAGTTTTCCGCCCGCGGCTTCGGCGATGGCGCGCAGGGCGCCGATCTGGTACAAAACCATCGCGTATACTTCATCTGGCGATAATTGCATATTCCGGCGTCCGAATCCCTGCAAGTCGGGATAAGCAGGATGCGCCCCAATGGCCACGCCGTGTTCGAGCGCGAGGCGTACGGTTTTATGCATGATCACGGCATCGCCGGCATGAAATCCGCAGGCGATGTTGGCGGAAGTGATATGCTGCATCAGGGCCGCGTCGTTGCCCATCGGCCAGGGGCCGAAGCCTTCGCCCATGTCGCAGTTGATGTCGATGGTCACTATTAGTTTGAAGTTTGAAGCAGGATAATATCCTGATCACTTTACCGGGGGCGCCTTTTTCCAGACTTCTTTATTGCCGTCAAATTCCTGGGTGTAGGTATCCCCGTCGAAGGTGACTTTTATGTTATATGTCTTTCCTGGTTCTTCGAAAGTGGTAAAGACGACGTTTTCGACCAATGTTTGTCCGTCGAACTGATAATTGCAGCCACCGGCCCCGTAAAATGAATGTGTTTTGTTATTCCAATGGCCGTAAAAGGTCATGGGATAGGCATAAATTTTCATGGCCTGATGTTCGGGATTGGTTTTGCGGTCATAGGTCCAAATGGGGCCTGTTGCGCTTTCCAAAAACCAAACGCCTTCAAGGGTATTGTTTTTCAAGGGTTCGGCGCCCTGTTTTTTCAGGAACATTTCATCGATAACATAGTCTTTGTATTGATCGGATTGAATTTTTCCAAATTGGTGATAGTAATTGCCGTCTATGGAATAATCAAATGTGTAAGTTTTAGTGGCCGCGGTACTGTCCCAGGAAAAGAAATACAGGGTTTCGGCATATTTACCGTCTTTAAAGGTGTAATAGCCTCCGCCGGCGCCGCCAAATGGTTTTTCCTGCTGGCCATAAAAAGCGCTCATCCAATAGCCGTCCCTGAAGACCTTGGTCGCTTTACCGCCCGCATCCGCAGTAGCCTGGGGCGGGGTGTCGCCGTATTGGGCGCTTAAAAGCTGGTAGACGCCTTGCGGTACGGCTTTTTGGGCCGTTAGCAGGCTGATCATTAGGAAAAAAACGGGTAAAAGGAAATAAGTTTTCATTGTGATAGAGGTTGAGTGAATAAAATTTTTTAGGCAAATGTAATGTAATTTGCCTTTCCCGTCAATCCCATCCTCATGTGACAGTCATAGCGACTTGGCTTAAAGCAGGCTTCTGAATATCTTTTTTCACGGGAACACAAAATTTTCTTAGTAACGCTTAAAAAACAAGTTCACGATTTGCATTCCTCAGATGTCTCGCTTCGCTCGACATCTGAGGAATGCAAATCGTGAATTTAAATTTCAAGCGTTACTTAGCCGGCAAAATTCTATGGGAATGTATAGAACTTTTAATTGTTCAGCATTACCGGCATCACCAGCATCAAAATCTCCCGGTCTTTATTCTCTTCCTCTACCGGCGTCAGGATACCGGCGCGGGAGGGCGTGGAAAATTCCATTTTTACTTCTTCGCCATCCAGCACGGTGAGCATTTCCACCAGGAACTTGGCATTGAACGCGATGCGCAGCGGCGCGCCCTCGAAGGAGCAGCTCATTTGTTCGGTGGCCTCGTTGGAAAAATCGAGGTCCTGTGCCGAGATGGTCAGGCTTTTATCCGACACGTCGAGCACCACCTGGTTGGTAGTTTTGTTGGCGTAAATGGCGATCCGTTTGAGCGAGTTGGCGAAATCAGCGCGGTTGGCGGTCATCACGTTGGGATTATCCACGGGAATGACGGCGTTGTAGTCCGGGTAGCGCGCGTCGATGAGGCGGCACACGAGGTTCATGTTGCCGAAGGCGAAAAAAGCGTTGGCCTTGTTGAACGAGATCGTGACCGCGTCGTTGGCCGGCAGCGCGTTTTTGAGCAGGTTAAGGGCCTTTTTGGGCACGATGAAAGAGGTGGCTACTTCGCCGGCGAGCTGATGAGTGGTGATCTTCACCAGTTTGTGCGCGTCGGTGGCCACGCAGGTCAGTTTATTGAAGTCGATCTGGAAATATACGCCGGTCATGGCCGGGCGCAACTCGTCGCCGGAGGTGGCAAACACCGTTTTGTTGATGGCTTCCAGCAGGTACTGGCTGTTGATCTTCACCGTATCCACGCTGTCGGCTTCGGGAATATTAGGGAAATCGGCGCCGTTTTCGCCGGCCAGGCGGTATTTGCCGTACGACGACGTGATCTCGATGCCGTAGTTTTCCTCGTTGATCGTGAAAGTGACCGGCTGCTGCGGCAGCGCTTTCAGCGTTTCGAGCAGGATTTTGGCCGGTATGGCCACCGTAAAATCGTCGTCGGCCAGTACCTCGATCGCGGTGGTGATGCTGGTTTCGAGGTCGGTGGCGGCGATAGTGAGTTTTTTATTTTCAATTTTGAACAGGAAGTCCTCCAGGATGGGCAATACGGGATTGGAGCCGATGGCGCCCGAGGCGACCTGCAGTTGTTTCAGAAGTTCGGAAGAAGAAACGCTGAATTTCATTGAGCGATTGAGTGATTGAGTGATGGAGTGATTTGGGTCAGGCGGCTCAAGATCGGATTGAAAAATTGATTGTCAGGATTTTACATTTTTTGACGCCCGCAAAAATAAGGGGTTTGTTTGGGGTTTTTGTGGAAAAAAACTAACAAGATGTGGAGAACGTGGAAAAAGGTTGCAGCGTTTTGTAGAGGCCATGCGCCTTTTTGGGTGGATACGTAAACGCGGCTTATACTCCGGCTCTTGTAGAAGAAATTTAGACTTAAGGATAATATAACTTATTTCGATATTGAACTGGTTGAGAAATAATTAACTGATTTTTCGATAGGACACGCACGCCACTCTCCAAAACTCCAATATTTTTGCCCCTCCATTCACCCCACAGCATGCCCGGCCTGTCACGGAAAAAAACAGCCGGTCTCTCACCGCCCCTTCAAACGCTCAAACATTTTGCCCGATCGCTTAATGAATCGCAGATCATCCCCCATCATACACGAAGTCGGCCACCTGGCGCTGCCCGAACCGAAAGTCGTTCGCCTCGACAATGGCATGCCCGTGTACGTGCTCGACTTTCCCGGCCAGGAAATCCTCAAGATAGAGGCCGTGTACCGCGCCGGACGCCCGGAGGAGGATAAACGCCTGGTGGCGCGGGCCACGGCGCGGCTGTTGCGGGAAGGCACTACCCGGCGCAGCGGGGCTGAAATTGCCGAACACATCGACTTTTATGGCGGCTCTCTGAGTGTTCCGACCAACCTGGATACCGCCAATTTTCTGTTGTTTTCCCTGCACAAATACGCCGCCGAACTGATCCCGGTATTTGCCGAACTACTGCAGGAACCAGCCTTCCCGGCCGACGAACTCGAAACCTTCAAACGCACCAGCATCCAGGAACTCCAGGTCGATCTCGACAAGGAAGAGGTGCTGGCCTACCGCCGGATCACCGAACTGATCTTCGGCGCCGCGCATCCTTATGGATATAATTCCATGCCGGCCGACTACACCGCGCTCACGCGGGAAGACCTCGCGCGCCATTTCGATCACTGGTACACGCCGGGCAATTGCCGGCTTTTTGCCAGCGGGCGGGTAGATGAATCCGTTTTGAATTTGCTCAACCGCCATTTGGGGCAAAACCGGCGGCAGGGCCTGACCCCCCGCACGCCGCCGCAAATTGCCGACAATCAACCGCACAAGGAACATATCAAACACGCCGGCTCCCTGCAAACGGCCATTAAAACCGGCCGGCGCCTGTTTTCCCGCCATCACCCCGACTACAACGGCGTGTACGTGCTCAATACCATTCTCGGCGGGTATTTCGGCTCCCGCCTGATGATGAACGTACGGGAAAAACGCGGCTACACGTACAATATCTACTCCACTGCCGACGCCATGCTGCACGGCGGCTGCCTGTACGTGGCCACGGAAGTGCATACGGGAAAAGCCTCGGCCACCCTGCGGGAAATATTTCTGGAAATGAAACGTTTGCGCGAAACGCCGGTGTCCAACGAGGAGTTGTCCATGGTGCGCAATTACCTGCTCGGCATGCTGCTCAACGGCCTCGACGGTCCGCTCAACACCTCCGACGTCATTAAAACCCTGATTACCGAGGATTTACCCCTGCATGCTTTCGACGAACTGGTGCACACTATCCGCACCATTACGCCCGAAACCCTGCAGGCGCTCGCCAACCGGTATTTGCAGCCGGAGGATTTCTGGGTGGTGACGGTAGGGAAGTAATTGCGGATTACGGATTACGGATTACGGATTACGGATTGCGGATTGTCTCGTGAAACCTGGAGGAATTTCACACGGCGCCGTTTATTTCAAAAAAATTACCAAAAAATAATGATTTTTACCCCTCTGCCAGTCATTTTCCCTGACACTTTTTCAAAAATAGCTTCGTACTTTTGCGCGCCTTTCAAATAACCCGTTAAACCCGTTAAACCCGTTAAACCCGTTAAACCCGCTCAATTTTTTTCCGAAGACCTTTAAACTTATTGTACGTTGAACTTTTTCAAATTTTTCAAGCAGGAATTGGCGGTTGACCTGGGCACGGCCAATACGCTCATTATGATGGACGACCAGGTAGTGGTAGACGAGCCTTCTATCGTGGCGGTGGACCGCAAAACAGGACAAACCATTGCCGTGGGTCACCGGGCCATGCAAATGCACGAAAAAACCCATGAAAATATCAAAACCATCCGCCCGCTGAAAGACGGGGTGATCGCCGACTTCCAGGCCGCCGAAGCCATGATCGAAAGTATGATCCGCATGGTGGGACGGCGCAGTTCGCTGTTCGGCCATTTGAAAATGGTGATCTGCATTCCCAGCGGGATCACGGAAGTGGAAAAACGCGCGGTATTCGACTCAGCCGACCACGTGGATAGCAAAGAGACCTACCTCATACACGAGCCCATGGCAGCCGCCCTGGGGATCGGGCTCAATATTGAGGAGCCCATTGGCAACATGATCATCGACATCGGCGGCGGCACCACCGAGATCGCCGTGATCGCCCTTTCCGGCATCGTATGCGACCAGTCTATCCGCATCGCCGGCGACGAGCTCACCAACGATATCATGGGCTACATGAAACGCGAACACAACATCCTCATCGGCGAACGCACGGCGGAACAGATCAAGATCAACGTCGGCTCGGCCCTGCATGAACTCGAAAACCCGCCGGAAGATTATGCCGTCAACGGGCGCGACCTAATGACCGGCATCCCGAAACAGATCAAGATCAGTTACCAGGAAGTGGCCTATGCCCTGGATAAAAGCGTCAGCAAAGTGGAAGACGCCGTGTTGCGGGCTCTGGAAATGACCCCGCCCGAACTGGCTTCCGACATCTACAAAACCGGCCTGTATCTCACCGGCGGCGGCGCCCTGTTGCGCGGGCTCGACAAACGCCTGGAGCAAAAAACAAAACTCGCCGTTCATATCGCCGACGACCCCCTCCGGGCCGTGGTACGCGGCACCGGTATGGCCCTGCACCATACCGACAAGTTTTCATTTTTAATTGATCGTAAAAGCGTTTAATTGAGTTATGAGTTATGCGTTATGAGTTATGGAACACTCATAACTCATAACTCATAATTCATAACTCACCTGACATGCATTCCATTATCCAACTTTTTATTCGGCATGGCGGCTTGCTCACGCTGGTAGTACTGGAGGTGGTTTGCTTTTATCTGATCTCCACGTTCAACGACCCGCAACGCCAGATCTCTTCGGCCAGCTGGACCAAATACTCTGGTCAATTCCTGCAATGGAAAACAGATTGGCTCGATTACCTGGGCCTGAAAGAACAGAATGAACGGCTGCGCAACCAGGTCGCAGAACTCGGCACACAACTGACCAACGCGCGACTGATAGCCGTGCCCCGCCGCGATACCTTCGTTTTTCAGGCGACTGTAGATTCGCTCCACCGGAATTTTACCCGGCCAGAGTACATACTGCTCCCGGCACAGGTCATCAGCAACACCATCAGCGGCAGCAACAACTGGCTGATGATCAACCGCGGACGGCGCGACGGCGTCCAGCCCAATACCGGGGTTATCAGTGCCGACGGACTGGTGGGCATTGTTCGTTACGTATCCGACGATTTTGCCATGGTGATGTCGGTGCTTCACCGGCAAACAAAAATCTCTGCCGCGTTGAAAAAGTACGCATACTTCGGGTCGCTGGTGTGGGAAGGCAACAAACCGCAAATCATGACGCTGACGGACATCCCTTCCCATTTGAAGGTCAGAAAGGGCGACACGGTAGAGGTCAGCCGTTACTCGCTGATGTTTCCCCCGGGCCATTTGGCCGGCACCGTGGATTCCGCATACCTGCAACCGGGCAGCAATTTTTTATCTATCCTGGTACAATTAAGCCAGCACCCCGCCGCTTTTAACCATGTTTACGTGGTCAATAACAAATTTTCAGGTCAAATCGATTCGCTGCAACAGTTGGTAAAGGATGAACGGCGTTAATATTTTTCCCAATATCTGGCGATTTATCGGGCTCACGATCGTGCAGGTGGTCATCCTGTCGAAGGTAGCGCTGTCCGCCAACGGGTATTGCAACATCCTGGTTTACCCCCTGTTCATTTTGTTCCTGCCGGTGCAGCTGGCTACGCCGGCGGTCGTGTTTCTGGGATTTCTGATCGGCATTACCGTGGATTTGCTGACCGGCACTCCCGGCGTCAACGCCAGCGCCGGCGCTATGTCGGGTTATGCGCGTGCCGTGTTGCTGCATCGCTATGCCCCGAGGGGCGGATACACGGCCAAAGAGCCGATCCCCGCGCCAGCCTACTTCGGCTGGCGCTGGTTTATTATCGTGGCCGCCATTTTTTTTGGCGTACATATCACGTGGTATTTTTCGATGGCTTATTTCACGCCTGTATATTTGCTGAAACAAATCCTGCCCCAGTCCGCTTTGGCCTGGGCGCTCACCATGATCATCGTCCTGTTGTACACCCGATTGTTTCATCCTAAAATCTGAACATGGCCGATCTGTATCGCGAACGACAACGCACCATCCAACTGGTGATCCTTGGCTGCGCGCTGGCATTGGTGCTGAAAGCAGCCCAACTGCAATTGTTCGACGATTCTTTCCGGCGCCGCGCCGACGCCACCACCATTGAAAAAATGACCGCCTATCCCCCGCGCGGGCTGGTGTTCGACCGGAACAACAAACTCCTGATCAACAACAACGCCATGTACGATCTGATGGTTACCTACAACCAGATCGACCCGCACATGGATACGACCAAATTTTGCCAGCTGCTCGGTATCAGCCGGGATCAGTTTAAGCAGTTTTTGACCAAAGAATGGCGAAGCGGCAAATTTTCCCGTTCCGTGCCCTTCGTTTTTATGAAAAAAATATCCACCGAAACCTACGCCCGCCTGCAGGAATGTCTGTACCAATTCCCCGGTTTCTTCGTACAGGTGCGTAATATCCGCGGCTACCCCTACAACGTGGGCGCTCACGTGCTGGGTTATATCAACGAAGTAGACCCCCGCGATATTGAACAGGGTAAAGGCGTATACGTTTCCGGCGATTATATCGGCGCCGGCGGACTGGAGTCGAAGTATGAAGAGCGCCTGCGCGGTAAAAAGGGATACAATTATCTGCTGAAAGACAACCTGGGCCGTATCGTCGGAAAATACCTCGACGGGAAACTGGATACCATTCCCACGAGCGGAGAAGACCTGATCTGTTCGATCTCCGCCGACCTGCAGGCTTACGGCGAAAAACTGATGCAAAATAAAACAGGCAGCGTGGTGGCCATCGAACCGCACAGCGGCGAAATCCTGGCCATGATCAGCGCGCCCACTTACGATCCCAACGACCTGACCATGACGCAGGACCGGGGCCCCGTGTTCACGCG
>JAKLJF010000181.1:0-351 GCA_023151335.1 Thermoanaerobaculia bacterium
GTCGGTCTCGCCCGCGAGCGGGGTTGTTTGGTTGTCGAAAAAAGACAGCGCCACCGCGCGTATCGACTTCAATCAGGCGGGTACCTACAAAGTCCGCCTGCGCGTGAGCAACGCCTGCAACATAACGGACGAGGCCGAGATCACCCTCCAGGCCGTCGAGGGCGAGGCGCTTACGCTGTTGCCCCAAGCCGACGGTTGCGCGCCAATGAGTTATTCGCCGTCGCCCTTGTCTGCAAATGCAAACTACACCCTGAACGGCAATCCGGCGACCAACTTCCCCCTTACGCTCGACACTGGACGGTACGTTCTGCGCGGAACCCTGACCAATATTTGCGGTATGCAGGAAGTGTC
>JAKLJF010000181.1:361-8640 GCA_023151335.1 Thermoanaerobaculia bacterium
AAGTGTCGGACAGTTTTTGGGTCAGGTTGCCCGAAGCCGTACGGATAAGCGCCCCGGCAGGCGATAAAACCCTCTGTGCGGGCAGCGGTTTCGTACTCCTGCAAGCCGACAAGCCGGGGGTGCAATGGGAAGGACAACATATTGTCAGCGCAGGCAACAATACCTTTTTCAACCCCTCGGAACCCGGTACTTTCCCGGTGCAAGCCGTTTATCAGGCCGGTACCAGCTGCGAACGGCGCGACACAATCACCTTTTTTGTAAAAAGCCTGGCAGTAACGGCTAATGACACGGCGATATGCGCCGGCACGCCTTCTGTAACGCTGAATGCTACGCCGGCGGGCGGCTCATGGGCCTGTGCCGTTTGCCCAACGTGTATTTCCGGCGCCACTTTCGATCTGAATAAATACGCCGGCGCTTTTCCGGCAACCTTGAGTTATACGTTCAGCGACGGCATTTGTACGGTGGGCAAGGACGTGGCCATGTCGCTTATCGAACCGAAAGCCGCGTTTGATATCGGTTTGCCCGTATGCGCCGGCGTTCCCGTGGAGGTAAATTCAGACGGTATGCAGGCAAACGAAGTGCAATGGCGGCTCGACGGCCTTCCTTTGAACGCCCAGCCGCCCTTCGCATCGCCGTCGCCGGGCCCGCATACGCTCGAACAAATAGCCGTGCTCGACGGCTGCCGCGACAGTCTGACGCGGACTTTTACCGCGGTGGCTCCGCCAGATAATGCGGGGTTCAGCATAGAAAAAAGTTCGGGATGTTCTCCGCTGAGCACTACTTTTATCCCCGTGGGCGCACAACAGCCGGGCATGAGTTACCACTGGCGATTTCAAGGCGCCACGCCCGCCGCGGCCGATTCCTGGGCGGCTCCGGGCGCGGTGTTGTTCCGCAACGAAGGCCCCGAAACGGCTTTTTATACCGTCGTCTATACCGTTCAAAATGAGTGTGGCGTAAAAAACGATAGCGCAACCGTACGCGTCGACGTGGCGCCCCGGGCTGAACTGGGCCTGGATTCCGCGGACACCGGCTGTTCGCCTTTCAGCGTCGTTATCACCAACCGGAGTGCCGGGGCGCCCGACTCCTGTTCCCTGTCGCTCGGCAACGGTTTTGATCTGCACGATTGCTTCGATACGCTGACGCATACTTTTTACACGGATAATTTAACGGCGTATGTTAACCTGCGCCTGTGGGTTCAAAACGAATGCGGCGCCTCGGAATGGACGGATACCGTGACCGTTATTCCGGCAGGCGTGGAAGCATTTTTTGAGATCAGTGATCCCGAGGTGTGCCCGGGCGCCCCGGTGCAGTTCCGCGACGCTTCCACGCCCGTGCCCTTGTCGCTGCGCTGGTCGTTCGGCGACGGCACGTTTTCCAACGAAAAGGCCCACGTGCATCGCTTTGACACCCCAAACGATACTTTCCACGTGGTGCTTCGCGTCAGCACCGGCTGCGGATACGACACCATTGGGCACACCATCGTCACCCTGCCTCAACCCGATGTTGCCTTCGGTCTGCCGCCTTATGCCTGCGCCCAAACGCCGGTCGCTTTTCAAAACGGATCCGACCCGGATATGCTGGCTTTTACCTGGGACTATGGCGACGGGACCATGGACAGCGTACGCTACGACGGACGGCATACCTTTTCCGCGGGCGGCCCCAGAAACGTGCGGTTAACCGTGACCGACTGGAATGGCTGCCAAAATTCCCTGTCAAAAGAACTGGAAGTGTTTCACAAACCGGAGGCAGGTTTCGCCATCAGCACCCCGGCAGGTTGCGCGCCGCTGGAAGTCGCGTTCACCGACACCTCCAGACACGCCGATGCATCGCGCTGGTTGTTTGCCGACGGCGGATCGGCGGAAGGCCCCCGGGCCGGCAAGGTTTTCGGGCAGGGCATTCATGGCCTCACGCTCATCGTTTCGGGTCATGGGGTGTGTTTTGATACGCTGGCACTGGCCGAAGCCGTACATGCCGAAGATTGCAATTATTACATCCCCAATGCCTTCGCCCCGGCCTCGGGCGGCGACAACTCGTTGTTCACCGTTTTTGCCGGCGCCGAACTGGAAAGTATCGCCCTCCTCCGGGTGTACGACAACTGGGGCGAATTGGTATACAGTGGCGTCGAATTGCCGCCCGACCGCGTCAGCGGCTGGGACGGTACCCACAAAGGCAAGGCCCTGCCGCCGGGCGTGTTCGTGTACTACGCAGAAATGCGCTTCGCGGGAGGGGAAGTGCGGAAAAAATCGGGGAGCGTGACGTTGGTACGATAAATACGGTCTGGCGTACATCGTCCCCTTTTTGTCGCAAAATGCGCCCCGCCCCGCGGCAACCTTTCCCCACCTTTGCCCCGTCCAACGATTGTCTAAACCCTCTAAACCCTCTAAACCCTCTAAACCCTCTAAACCCTCTAAACCCTCTAAACCCTCTAAACCCCTCTAAACCCTCTAAACCACCCTAATCATGTCAAACACAAAACAATTCACCATCCTCGGCGGCGGCATAGCGGGCCTGTCTGCCGCCATCGCCCTGAAGCGCCTGGGCATCCGGGCCGAAGTTTTTGAAGCGGCGCCGGCGATCCGGCCGGTCGGCGCGGGTCTGGTGCTGGCGGCCAATGCGATCAAGGGTTATGTCAAACTCGGCATCGCCGAAAAGATCATTGCCCGCGGACGGCTGCTGCCCACCTTCAGTATTCTCGACAGTAATGGCCGGAAAATCGCCCATGCCGACGCCGACGCCATTGCGCAGAAATACGGCCTGCACAATTTTGCCATTCACCGCCCGGAACTGCACGAGGCGCTGCTGGCCGAACTGGAACCTGAACAGCTCCACGTGAGCAAATCTGCCCTGCGGGTGGAACAAAACGGCGATAAAGCCACCCTGTATTTTCAGGACGGCTCCTCCCACGAAACCGATTACCTGATCGTAGCCGACGGCATTCACTCGCCCATCCGCCGGCAACTGGCGCCGGGTTCGACGCCCCGGTACGCCGGCTACACCTGCTGGCGGGGAGTGATCGACAATCCGGGCCTCAACCTGACGGGCGCCACCGAAACATGGGGCCGCGAAGGCCGTTTTGGCATCGTACCCCTGGCCGGCGATAAAATCTACTGGTTTGCCTGCGTCAACGCCCCCCAAAATGATCCGGCCATGCGGGCCGTCGGAACAGCAGACCTGGAACGGATTTTCGCCAAATTTCACGACCCCGTGCCGGCGATCCTGCGCCATACTCCCACGGACAGCCTGCTCTGGAACGATATCATCGACCTGAAACCGATCCCGCGTTTCGCCTTCGGCAATATCGTGCTCATCGGCGACGCCGCGCACGCCACCACGCCCAACATGGGCCAGGGCGCCTGCCAGGCCATCGAAGACGCCGTGATCCTGGCCGACGAACTGGCCCTCCGGGCCGACCCCGCCGCCGCTTTCGCCGCCTTCGAAAGCCGCCGCCTCAAACGAACCCATTATATCGTAAACAATTCCTGGACGCTGGGTAAAATCGCCCAATGGAGCAATCCTTTGCTGGTGTCTTTGCGCAACATGCTGTTCCGGCTGGTACCGGAAAGCGCCAACGAACGGCAATTGAAAACGGTGCTGGAGGTGGATTTTTGAGGTTAGAGGGTTAACGGGTTGCGGGTTAACGGGTTAACCCAACCCGCAACCCGTGTACCTTTTTAGAGAAACCTTCCTATATTTACGGGCACAGTAACTTCCTGCTCATGTATAAACTCTTCCAGATCGACGCTTTTACCGATCAACTTTTTAGCGGAAACCCGGCCGCGGTGGTGCCCCTGGAAACCTGGCTGCCCGACCGAACCATGCAACAACTGGCCCGGGAAAATAATCTGGCTGAAACGGCCTTTTTTGTGCCGCTCAACCAACCCGACACTTTTCATTTACGCTGGTTCACGCCTAAAACGGAGGTGCAATTGTGCGGTCATGCCACCCTGGCGACGGCTTACGCTATTTTTAATTGCCTGAAAATCAATCGCTCTGAACGCTTGTCCTTTCAAAGCCTGAGCGGTTGGCTGCACGTGCAACGCGAAGGCAACTGGCTGACGCTGGATTTTCCCGCGGACCGGCTCACGCCCGCTGAATTGCCCGGGGAGGCTCACGCAGCCTTTCAACTGGCGCCCCGGGAAGTTTTTCTGGGCCGGGAAGATTATCTGCTGGTGTTCGACTCGGAATCCGACGTATTATCCCTTGATCCCGACTTCCATGCCCTGACCCGGATTCCGGCGCGCGGCTTCATCGCCACTGCGCCCGGTACGGAATCGGATTTCATTTCCCGCTGTTTTTTCCCGGCTTTCGGTATCGACGAAGACCCGGTAACCGGCTCTGCACATACTACCCTGACACCCTATTGGGCTGGCAAACTGGGCAAAAATACACTCAGCGCCATTCAACGTTCCGAACGGCAGGGATATCTGCGCTGCACGCTTCAGGAGGAGCGGGTGCTGATCAGCGGCCAGGCGGTGCCTTACCTGGAAGGGGGTTTCCATGTATGATATCTAGCGATTCAAATTAGCCTTGGCGGTTGTTTTCCCTACTTGCCGCGGCCCTACGATGCCTGCCGCGGAGAAGAAGGTGAGGCTTTTCAGAATCCGTGCGGTGTTGTGACGGGCAAACTTGGGGTAAAATTTGGTACTTATCTTTACCAATAATTAATTACCCCTGATTTGTTACAAAAAATGATTAAATTTGCCCCTTATTTATTACAAATCGTGTATGAATTTTGAGCGAAAAGCATATCGCCGTTTAATGGAGTGGAAAACGAGCCCCAATCGCAAACCGTTGATCATTCGCGGGGCCCGGCAGGTAGGGAAGTCCACATTGGTCAATCAGTTTGCCAAAGAATTCCGATATTTTATATCGCTGAACATGGAAAAAAGGGCCCATCAGCGTTTTTTTGAAGGGTTGCAGGATGTAAGGCAAATCACGGAGGCCGTATTTCTCAGCACCAACACGCCCAAAGATGCGGGCCCTGTGCTGTTGTTTATCGACGAAATCCAGGAATCTCCCCGGGCCATTCAGATGCTGCGGTATTTCTACGAAGAGCGACCCGATCTGTTTGTAGTTGCCGCGGGCTCCTTACTGGAGTTCGCCCTGCGTGAAGTGCCTTCTTTCCCGGTGGGGCGTGTAGAGCAAATGGTGTTGCATCCTTTCGATTTCGAGGAGTTTCTGATGGCCATAGGGCATACTGCTGCCTTGGAAGCATTAAATCGTATACCGGTTGAACAGCATGCCCACGATACACTCCTGGAACTGTTTCATACCTACGCTGCCATCGGCGGCATGCCTGAGATCATAAAACAATATATAAACGATCAGAGCATGGCCAACCTGTCGCACACATACGAGTCGCTCTGGCAAGGGTACAAAGACGATGTGATCAAATATGCGCGCAACCCGACAGAACGCAAGGTGATGCAGCATGTGATTTACACCGCGCCACAGGAGAAAGACCGCATCGTATTCGAAGGTTTCGGCCATTCCAATTACAAGTCCAGGGAAGTGGGCGAAGCGCTGCGATCCTTAGACCAGGCGCGTATCGTCCAGTTGATTTACCCCAGTAGCAGCACGCGCCCGCCTATTGAAACAGATTATAGAAAAAGGCCCAGGCTCCAGTTTCTGGATACGGGTCTGTTGAATCATGCCATGCAACTTCAGGCGGGTATGATCGGCCTCGAGGACTTGGGTACTGTATATAAAGGTAAAATAGTGCAGCACCTGGTTACGCAAGAATTGATGGCACAACACGATACGCCATCCTACAAGCCACATTTTTGGGTACGGGAAAACGCCAACAGCCAGGCGGAAGTTGATTTATTATACACGTGCAAACAGTACGTTATACCGGTTGAAATCAAATCCGGTGAGTCGGGGAGCCTCCGATCCCTGCACCAGTTTGTGGAAGCCTGTGGCCATCCGTACGCAATGCGCCTGCTGGCCAACCGTTTTACCGTTGACCAGACGCAAACCCCCAAGGGCATTCCCTTCCTTTTGATGAACCTGCCTTACTACCTGGGGGCAAAAATTCCGGAATACGCGGCGCATTTTACTTCGATTTACAAGTTGAGGTGAATACAATACACTCATTCTTCCGGCGGCTGGTGCATGGTATCGCGCAAACCGGCCTGGTAAAAATGCGGCGGACAACGGCACCAGCGGGCGAGCGTGGCGGCCTGGAGGTCGGAGAGCAGTTGGGCGTGGTAGGTTTCCATAGTCATTTCTTTTTTCAACAAATATCGGCTGAGCAACAGATAGTTTAAAACATTT
Source organism: Thermoanaerobaculia bacterium (assembly GCA_023151335.1). Lineage (GTDB taxonomy): Bacteria > Bacteroidota > Bacteroidia > Chitinophagales > Saprospiraceae > M3007. Next base: position 6,638 of record JAKLJF010000181.1, read on the forward strand.
TGTGGGTGTTTGATATATTTTTTAAATTTAAAGTTTGCTAATGGATTCATTATCCGTGGTTTAGTATAAATTGACCTTGATTCCTGACCATTGGCGGCGCCTGTTTGCCTAAAAAGGGACTGCCGCAAATCTGTTGAATCGTTTTATGTGTGAACACCAATTTCCAGCATGGGGAAAAGTTGGGAAAGTGGGGATTCACTTCACTACCTTGACGGATAGGAAAATCACTTCGACTTGTTTCATCTAAGCCTTGTAAAAATAAATATCAGGCGGGTGGCATTTTTTGCATCAGGGCTTCTGCCAAAACTTTTGAAAATCGGCCAGTCGCATGGCAATGACTTTTGGGAATCCGACCTTTTTCAAAATCCTGAAAGAGATCGGGGAAATCCTCTCCGACAGCCTTATCCGGCGCGTGAAAAAGGAAGTGCTGCGCGACCTGCCCAAACGAATGGACAAAGTGCTGTTCGTGCCCATGACCCGCGAACAAAAGGACATTCACCGCGAGCTGGCCGACGCCGTGGCGCGCCTGGTAGCCAAGTGGCGGCGCTTTCACTTCCTGAACGAAACCGACCGCCGTATGCTCATCCTATGTCTCTCGCAAATGCGCATGGTGGCCGACAGCACCTTCATCCTCGACATTCCCTGGAACCCCGCCATACTGGAACAGCGCGTGGGCGGCATCCACCGCATGGGCCAGACGGAGAACGTGACCGTCGTCAACATGGTATCCGCCGAAAGTATAGAACAACGCATGCTCGGCGTGCTGGAGTTTAAAAGTTCGATGGCCCAGGGCGTGCTCGACCCCGACGGAGACGACACGATCTTTATGTCCGAATCGAAGTTCAAAAAATTCATGGAAAACGTAGAAACGCTCACCGGCGAAGGCTGGCAGGCGCGGCCGGCGGACGTGACCGACACCGCCTCCGACGACGCCGGGAGCGAAGACTTCGAACAACCGCCAAGCCCCTTGGCGCCGGAGCCCGACGTCTTTCATCCCCGCGCGGACACTTTCCCCGGCGACGACGATACGCCGGACGAAGCGCCCTCCACCGCATCGCCCCAAACTTCCGCTACCCGTGAAACACAGCAGGCAAGCCCGGGTGAGGGGCGGGATCGAAGCGCCGCTACTGCCGGTGGCAGGCCCCAACCCGCCGCAGCCGCCCCGACTACGCCGCGGGAACTGGTGCAAACCGGTGTGTCGTTCTTCTCCGGACTGGCGCAAACGCTGAGCAGCCCCGAAAAAACCCGGGAACTGGTGCAGTCCATCGTGGCTACCGACGCAGAAACCGGACAGACCTACCTGAAAATCCCGGTGGAAAGCGCCGCCGCGGTGGAAAACGCGGTGCGACTGCTGGGCGGTCTGCTGGCGGGACTGGGGCGGGGGTAGAAACGGGGCCGTCAAGTTTATGTATTATCGACCGCATAACCTTTTATCAACCTTTATCAACCCGATTTTCAAAAACGAGCGCAAACGTAGGAGGGTTAGATGGCTATTTTTTGAAGGTTTCCTTGAAAAATTGAAATTCGTGGTTAGTTTTGTATGACTCTTCGTTCACTTCAACCTCCTCCAAAATTCAGATTATGAAACATCTTCGAAACTTAACCAACGTTTTTATTCTGACCATTCCGTTGTCTTTTGTCGTCCATGCGCAAGACCCAGCCCTTGTTTGGGCCAAGAACATGGGAGGGAGCAGTGATGATTATGGCTGGGATGTAGCCATTGATGCATTTGGCAATGTTTACACAACGGGAAGTTTTGAGAGCACAGCCGACTTTGATTCCGACTCATTGAAAACATTCAATCTCACATCGGCTGGTTCCTTTGATGTCTTTATCACCAAATTGGATGCAGCCGGCAATCTGGTTTGGGCTAAGAGAATAGGAGGAACCGATCAAGATTATGGCCGTTCTATCGCCGTCGATGCTTCGGGTAATGTTTACACAACGGGAAGTTTTTCAGGCACGGCCGACTTTGATCCCGATTCATTGAAAACATTCAATCT
>JAKLJF010000182.1 GCA_023151335.1 Thermoanaerobaculia bacterium
TATTTCGCCACCACGGTTGAGATAGGATTTTCTTTTTTTACCAAAACCGTCTTTGTATGCCTGGTTACTACCCTCCGTGCCTCCGTGCCTCCCTGGCGAACATTTTTTTTCTGCTCCTCGCCGCACTTCCGTTTCAACTGCTCGCCCAGGTTACCTGCTCTCCTGCAATCCCGGATATGAACGACACCGTCACCATCACCTACAATGCCGCGCAGGGCAACGGCGCGCTTGCAGGCGTATCGCCGGTGTACGCCCACATGGGGGTGATCACGGATAAAAGCACATCGCCCACCGATTGGAAGTACGTGGCCACTACCTGGGGTATTGCCGACCCCAAGGGGCAGATGACCAACGCCGGCCCGAATATTTGGAAAAAAACCTTTCACATCAAGTCGTTTTTCAATATTCCAAACAATGAAACGGTACTGAAACTCGCCTTCGTTTTCCGCAATACCAGCGGCAATGTCGTGGGCCGCGCCTTCGATTGTGCCGACATTTTTTACCCCGTTTACCCGGAAAATGCCGGACTGCAAACCGCGTTCTCCGTTCCGGCGGCCGGCATCATCCTGAGCGCCGCGGGGAATAGCATTTCCGTAAAAGCAGAATCTTCGGCAAATGCCGGGCTGTTATTGTTCGATAACGGCCAGCAAGTAGCCTCCGGTACCGGAAAAATACTGGAAGCCGACATCACGGCAAATACCGGCGTACACACCGTTGAGTTTGTCGCTTCCACGCCCACGGAAAAGGATACCGCGCAATTCATCTATATCGTACCCGCCCCGTTGTCGCCTGAAAATCCGCCTGCCGGCACGGAACTGGGCATCAATTACATCGACGATCAAACCGTTCGCCTGGCCTTGTATGCGCCGGGCAAACAGGCAGTATACGTGATCGGCGATTTCAACAACTGGCAACCCGCCGATCCATACCAAATGAAACGCAGCGCCGACGGCAATACCTGGTGGCTCGAAATTGGCGGCCTGCAGGCCGGCGAAATGTACCGCTTTCAGTACCTGGTGAATGGCTCGCAAAAAATAGCCGACCCCCTCAGCACCCTCGTGCTCGACCCCGGTAACGATCCGTTTATTCCGCCCTTGACTTACCCTGACCTGCCTGCCTATCCCCAGGGCAAAACCTCCGGCGCCGTGTCAGTGCTGCAAACCGCCCAGACGCCTTTCGACTGGCAGGCGACCAACTATGTCCGCCCGAAAAAAACCGATCTCGTGGTGTATGAATTACTGATGCGCGACTTCCTGCAGCGCCACGATTATCCCACCCTTCTCGACACGCTCGATTACCTGCAAAACCTGGGCGTCACCGCCATCGAACTGATGCCTGTGAATGAATTCGACGGCAATACCAGCTGGGGCTACAATCCCTCCTACCACAAAGCCCTGGATAAGTACTACGGAACGGCCAAAGACCTGAAACGGGTCATCGACGCCTGCCACGAACGCGGCATGGCCGTTATTCTCGACGTGGTGTTCAACCAGGCTACCGGCTCCAGCCCCCTGGCACAACTTTACTGGGACTGCGCCAACAGCCGCCCCGCCGCCGACAATCCCTGGCTCAATCCCGTGGCGAAACACGAATTCAACGTGTTCAACGACTTCAACCACGAAAGCGCCGCCACCAAAGCCTACGTAAAAAATTGCCTGAAATACTGGATGACCGAATTCCGCGTCGACGGCTTCCGTTTTGACCTGTCCAAGGGGTTTACCCAAAAAAATACCCTCGGCAGCGTGGACGCCTGGGGGCAATACGATCCAAGCCGCGTAGCCATCTGGAAAGATTACGCCAATTTTATGTGGAATATCGACCCGACAGCTTACGTAATTCTCGAACATTTTGCCGCCAACAACGAGGAAAAAGAACTGGCCGAATACGGCATGATGCTCTGGGGCAATATGCACGGCGCCTACAAGGAAGTGGCCCTGGGGTATTCCACCGGTGTCAACACCAGCCTGGCCGGCATTTCCCACAAACAACGCGGCTGGGGCGTGCCGCACCTGATCGGCTACTTTGAAAGCCACGACGAAGAACGCATCGGCTATGAATGTAAACTTTACGGCGCCGCCACGGCCAACTACAACGTCAAAACACCCGCGGTGGCCAACCGCAGGATCGAAATGCTCAATAACCTGCTGTACACCATACCCGGCCCCAAAATGCTCTGGCAGTTCGGCGAACTGGGCTACGACTACTCGATCAATCACTGCGTCAACGGAACTGTGAACAACAACTGTCGCCTCGATCCCAAACCCATCCGCTGGGATTTTTACGACGACCCCTACCGCCGGCGCCTGTACAAAGTGACCGCCGCGCTGCTGCACCTGCGGAAAACCCAGGACCTGTTTGAAACCACCGACTTTCAGGCCAACATCGGCGGCGGACAAATACGCACCATCTACCTGAACGGTACAGGATTGAACGCCGCGGTGGCGGCCAACGTGGGGATCTCTTCCGCCACGGCTTCCATTAGTTTTAAACATACCGGCAAATGGTACGAATATTACACCGGCGACAGCCTCACGGTAACAGGGGCCAGTACAACCGTACTGCTCGGCCCCGGTGAATACCGGCTGTACCTCGACCAGCCCATACCCTTGCCGGATGGCCTGGGCATCACGCCGGCCAGGGAAGTAAACGGTTTGCTGAGCGAACTGGAAGTGTATCCCAATCCGGTTTCCGGGCGATTCAATGTCGATTTCACCCTGCAGGACGGGGCGGAAGTGCTGGTGGAGATTTTCGACGGAACCGGACGCCGGATCGCCGCTTCCCGGGCGGGTAATCTGTCCGGGGGGGCGCAGCAAATTTCCCTTGACGCCTCTGCCTGGGCGCCCGGCTTTTACTGGCTTAGCCTGAGCGATGGCAATGGCGGGCGATTGGTCAAAAAGATGGTAAAATAAAAAATGAACATCCGCATTGCCCTGGAAGGGCCGCGGGGCGAGGTATCCGGTGGCGCGCACTATTCGCATGTTCGCCTGCCCACGGCCTCTTCATCCAACATTTCCCGCCCTTGGTCGGGATAACTGGACACGCAAACCCATGCAAACGTAGTTTTGGCCTTTCAAAACCGAAACGTTTAACTCAATCATTCTGCTATGTCTGTTCTTGATTCACCCAACCCTTCCAACACCCCTGCCCCTTATTGGAATACCGTGTTGCGCTACGGCGGGTTCTCTGCCCTGGCAGGGGTCGTGATTTCCCTGTTTTTGTACCTGCTGGACTTCAACATGATGTCGTTCAGCGGCATGGCCATACAGTTTCTGCTGGCTATCGGGGCCTCCGTAACGATTGCCGCGCTGGGCATCAAATATCAGCGGGATACTTTCGACGGCGGTTACATCGGCTTCGGCCGGGCCCTGCTGATCGGCTTGCTGATTACGCTGGTCGGGGCCCTGGGTTCCAGCATCTGGAATTATGTCCTGATGAATTTTATCGATCCGGGCTATATCGACAACCTGAAAGAGAAGTTTGTGGAAACCTGGGGCGAGAACATGCCGCCGGAAGCGCTGGAGCAGTCGCTGGGAGAATTCGACAAAGCAGGCGAACCGCTCACCATCCTCAAAAACGGTATTTTCGGCGGTGGGATCATCGGGCTGATCGTCGGTCTTATCGCCGCGGCAATTATGAAACGCGACCGGCCGGTGTTGTAGCCGCCGGCACTGTAATGCTTTGAAACAGCCTCTGATTTGCCAACTTCCTGTCGTACTTTTGCCTGAAAAGTTGAACAGGGCATTTTTATGAAAAATATCGGCGTCCGGAACGGGCTGCTTGGCGGAGTGGTGGTGGTTATGTTTTTCGCTTTGGCGTACACGGCGAAAAAAGAAGCCTTCCTCAATCCCTGGGTACAGTGGGGTTCCATGGCATTTTACCTGTTGTTCATGTACCGGGCAGCGCGGGAAGATTGCGTCCTTTCGGGCACAAACCGCGATTTCCGGGAAATACTGCGCACACCCTTCGTCGTATTCATACTGATCAACCTGTTCTACTGGTTGTTTTACTACGGCCTGCACCTGGCCGACGCGGATCTGCTGCGGATGGAATTGTTGTCGGAAAAGCAGTTGTACGAAGATCAGCTCCGCGCTGGTCCCGGCGACCCCCAACTGGCCAACCAACTGCGCGAACGCATCATCGAGGTGGAAAAAGCCCTGGCGAATCCCGTGCAGCCGCTGGGGCCGGTGATCACGCGCATGGCCATGGGCGCATTGGGCGGCTTTGCCTTGTCGGCGGGTATTGCCGCCATACTCCGTTCATCCAAATAAACCCTGAGCGATATGGAAGACGGCATACAAAACCCGGAAAACCCTGCCACCCCCGGCCGGGTACAAACGATCAAAAAATGGCTGGGTATTTTCAGCCTGTCCCGCATTATCCGCTGGGGCGTGTTGCTCGTTACGGGGTATTGGCTGTACGTCAACTGGCACGACGACATACCAGTCCACCAATTGATCCAACGCTACAGTTTCCCCGATTCCCGGTTTATGGAACTGAACGGCATGCAGGTGCATTACCGCGACACCGGCCGCGGCGAACCCCTCGTGCTGCTGCACGACGCCAACAGTTCGTTGCACACCTGGGCCGGCTGGACCGATTCGCTGGCGCGGCACTACCGGGTGATCAGCGTCGATTTGCCGGGGTTCGGCCTCACCGGCCCGCATCCGCAGGGCAGCTACAGCGCATTCATGTACGCCAGTTTTTTCGATCAGTTCATCCGCCAGCTGAACCTGCCCGATTTTCACCTCGCCGGAAACGGCCTTGGCGCCCAGATCGCCTGGTTTTATGCCGCGGAACACCCCGGCAACCTCCGCAAACTGATCCTGCTCGACGCGCGCGGTTTCGAAGAAAAAAACACGCCCTGGATACAGTGGTTGGCGCGCACACCGGTATTGAACCGGATCTTATGGAAAATAACGCCCCGCGATTTTATTTCCCTGATGCTGGAAGGCATGTACGCCGATGACCAAAAAGTTACCAACGCTTTGGTGCAACGCCACTTTGAAATGCTGTTGCGCCCCGGCAACCGCAAAGCTTTCACCGACCGCGCCCAGGTGAGCGAAAACCGGCCGCCGGCAGACCTGATCGAAAGTATCCGGACGCCCACCCTTATCCTGTGGGGCGCCGAAGACACGCGTATTTCTCCCGAATACGCCTACGAATTTCACCGGAAAATCCGCCGCGCCGACCTCAAAATTTACCAAAACACCGGCCACTGGCCGCAGGAGGAAAATGCTGCGCAATCGGCAAAAGATGTGCGGGCGTTTTTGGAGGGAAGGTTTTGACTTTACATTTTACTTAAAAAATTGAATTACCAACCTATACTCGAATCCGTTTCCCGGGAAGTGCAATCCCTGGCCGGCGCCGGCCGGGTGGCCTCCTACATACCCGAACTGGCCAAGGTGCCTGCCGGGCGCTTCGGCATGGCCTTGGCGACACTCGACGGGCAATTATTTACCGTGGGCGACGCCCGCGAGCGGTTTTCGGTGCAAAGTATTTCCAAGGTATTTACCCTCACGCTGGCTATTCAGCAGGTAGGGGAAAAGCTGTTCGAACGGGTGGGCAAGGAGCCTTCGGGCAATCCGTTCAACTCATTGGTGCAACTGGAATATGAACACGGTATCCCCCGCAATCCCTTTATCAACGCCGGCGCGCTGGTGGTGACCGACGAGTTGCTGTCGCACCTGCCCGACGCCAAAGCCGCCGTGCTGGCATTTGCCCGGCGCCTTGGCGGCGCGTCCGACCTGGAATATGACGCGGCCGTGGCGGCTTCGGAGCGGAAGACCGGTTTTACTAACATTGCCCTGGCCAATTTCCTCAAAAGCCACGGCAACCTGCACCACCCGGTGGACGTGGTGCTGGACGCCTATTTTCATCACTGTTCCCTGTCTATGTCCTGCGTCGAACTGGCGCAGGCGTTCCTGTTCCTGGCCAATCATGGCGTGTCGCCCGCCACGGGCGAGCGGCTGCTCACTAAAAGTCAGGCCAAACGCCTCAACGCCATCCTGCTCACCTGCGGATTTTACGACGAAGCGGGAGAATTTGCTTTCCGCGTGGGCTTGCCCGGCAAAAGCGGCGTGGGCGGCGGCATCGCTGCCGTGATGCCCGGCCGCTGGGCCGTCACGGTATGGAGCCCGGAAATCAACCGGCATGGCAACTCGGTACGCGGCATGAAGGCGCTGGAGTTGCTGACAACCATGACGGGGGAATCTATTTTTTAAGGATAGAACTTAATTTACGACACACTTATGCCATCTTTTAAATCCCTTATTTTCATTGCCGTGATGCTGGCCGTTGCCTGCCGGCAACCGGTAAAAATGCAGGAGCCCGTGCTGCTGTCTTTTTTTCAAACTACTCCGGCTGCCGATACCCTTCGTTTTGAAATCACCGAAGACGGCGCCGACGCGCCCGTGTCCGGCGACACCATTCCCAACGCCCTGTTTTTTACCGCCCTGCCGGCCGCCTGGCTCGCGGAGATCGACTACGTGGCCGATTCCACACAGGCCCTGGTGCTGGGACTCCGGCGCTTTCCCCTCGACGACAGCACCGACGCCTGCCACGCAGACATCCGGCAGTTCTGGTTTCAACACCAGTCGCTCCTGCTGTACAACAAAAACCGGCGGGCTTTCACCGCCCGGATCACCGTGGCCGAATGGTACGGCGGCGAAGGCGGCCAGGACCTGACCGGCACCTGGCTCACCGACTACGACGGCGATGGCGACAAAGACCTGATCCGCCGCCTGATCCAGCACAGCAGCCGGCCCGAAGGCGACACGCTGCGCGAGGATTTTTACGAATCGGCGGAGCTGTTGCTGTGGGAAAAAGGACGATTTGTGGAGGAGCCCATCCGCGATACCACCGCCATCGTGAAACGTTATCCGGTCAGGTGGATGTGGTAAAAAGAATGTGGCATCTACCGCCAATCCGGCCAACGGCCCGGCGTTGCGGGCGCGCCTTTCATTTCCAGTTGCCGTTGCAGGTCTTCCAATTCCCGCGCAATCGCTTTCATTTCGTCCAGCAGGGGGCCAAACTGTCTGGAAGCGATGCGGTAGTTCTCCTGGTAAGTTTCCGTGGGCGCCGAAGTGGTGTTCCACATGCCGTCTTCGATCAGGCCGACCCGGCCGGAGAGTGAGGGCGGCGTTTCGAACTCGCGGCGGGCCAGGGTGCGGTCGCCGTTGAGTTGGGTACTGACAGCATTCAGGCGGCGGCTGACGTCGTAGGCTTTTTTCAACAAATCCTGCGGCGGCGCGGGCATATCGTGGAGGGCCGTCTGGATATGGCCGAGGTTGGCGTTCAGGTCGTTGCGGATGATGTTCGCGGCGCTGACGGCTTTGCGCAGGCGGCTCACTTTTTTGCAAAAATCGAGGTAAGCCTGTTTGTCGGGAGCGGGCAGGGTGGCGTTGTTCAGCGATTTGGCTTCAAACGATACCGGGCCTGCCAGGGTAGTCAACACGCCGTCTTCGTATTTGCTGAGCGTAACGCTGTAGCGGCCCGGCAGGGCTAAATGCCCCTTTTCTTCATCGCCGAACAATTGGTCGGGCGCCGGTTTGAACCGGCCTGTCACCGGGGCGGGCGTGTTGTAGCGGAAATCCCAGACGATACGTTTCAGGCCTTTGGTGGCCCCAGTTTTGAGGTGGCGGACCACTTCGCCGGAGGCATCCGTGACAGTGAACAACAAGTAGGGCTCGGGTTGCTCGTCTTCGGCGCGCAAGGCTTCCAGGGAAGGGTAATACACCGTTTCTTTCTTGTCCGCCGCGGCTTTTTCCGCTTCCTGCCGTTTGGCTTTCAGGGTTTTGATGTCGTCTTTCAGCCAGTAGGTGAAAACGGCGCCCACGGGCGGATTGGGAGCGGCGTAATAGTTGCTGCCAAGATGGCCTTTGTCGCGCAGGCCGAGGGGCAGGCTGGGGATGAACATCCAGGCGTCTTTTACGGGGAAGAGCTGGGCTTCTTTGTCGAAGGTCTCTTTGGTCAGATTGCGCAGCGGAGAATAGTCGTCGAGCACATAAAAGCCGCGGCCGAAAGTGCCGAGCACGAGGTCGTTTTCGCGGCGCTGGATCTCGATGTCGCGCACGGCGATGGTGGGAATACCGCTTTTCAGTTGCACCCAGTTTTCACCGCCGTTGGGCGAGAAGAACACACCGAACTCGGTGCCGCAGAACAGCAGGTTGCGGTCCACGTGGTCTTCGGCGATGCTGTACACGCTGCCGCGTTCGGGCAGGGTGGCGGCGATGGATTTCCAGGTTTTGCCGCCGTCGGCGGTTTTCAGCAGGTAGGGTTTGAAGTCGCCGTAACGGTGGTGGTTGTAGCACACGTAGGCCGTGTTTTTATCGAACAGGGAGGCGATCACCTGGTGTACGTAGGAGCGTTCGGGCACGCCGGGCAGGTTGTCGAATTTTTCCCAGTTTTGACCGCCGTCGGTAGAGCGCCACAGCAGGCCGTCGTCGGTGCCCACCCAGAGCAGGTTGGGGTCGAGCGCGCTTTCGGCGATGCGGGTGGTTTGGCCGTAGATGTCGGTGGAACCGTTTTTGGCCACGGCGTCCACGCTCCATACTTTGCCCATGATTTCAAACTTGTTGCGATCCACCCCGCGGGAAAGGTCGGGGCTGATGCTGCG
>JAKLJF010000183.1 GCA_023151335.1 Thermoanaerobaculia bacterium
GATACCCCCCCCCGAAACATATATATTGCCCGATGCATCAGTAGCCATGCAAAGGCCACCGGTTGCCGTTGTCCATTTTTCCTCGCCATCGGTGTCCAACTTGGTTACAAAGGTTTCTGACGCGACACAGATATCGTTGTTCAAAGGGTCAACCGCAATGGAATTTCCCTCGTCGTCGCCGCTTCCACCCATTTTTTTTGCCCACCGGAAGTTTCCATTGGAATCTAATTTGACGACGAATACGTCGGAACCGCCCGCCGAGAGAAGTGCGGACACCTCTTGACCCGGATCGAAATCAGCATTGCCCCAAAACCACCCGGTGACACAAATATTGCCCAATGCATCGATAGCTACAGACCTGCCCTGATCCACGATAAAACTATCCACGACCACAGGATCACAGCCCCCGGAGGAAGTTATGGATGCATGGTGAAACTGTCCCATTTTTTTTGCCCACTTGAAGTTGCCGTCGGAATCTAATTTGCACACAAAGGCACCGCCACCTGTGAGCGTCGTAGTGGGGCCAAAATCTGCCGTGTTCTGAAAATATCCCGTTACACAGACATCATTGGTCGATGGGTCAACGGCAACAGCCCAGCTTAAATCACGTCCGGTTCCGCCCATTCGTTTCGCCCATATAACCCCGAGTTTTTCCGGGTCCAACTTGATGATAAAAATGTCGATATTACCCTTCGTGCCGAGGGGGAATTTGCCAAAGTCAACGTTCTTAGGGCCTGAAAAAACCCCCGTTACATAGATATAACCCTGTGTGTCGCGAGCAATAGAAGTGCCGCTTTCACGTCCCTCTCCACCGAATTGCCTCGCCTGAACCAAGTTGCCGTTGCGGTCTAATTTGACGATATAAATGTCGTCAAAATCAAGAGGGTGCGAAGTCATATTAAACGCCTTTGTCGGATGAGTATTAGGATTAACATCAATAGAACCATAAAACGGCCCCGTGACATAGACGTTTCCCTCCGCGTCAGTGACAATGGAAGCGCCGTAATCACGGCCGCCGCCGCCAAGCAGTTTTGCCCACTCAAAGTTGGCGTCCTGATAGCCAGTAAGCGGAACAATAAGCAAAACCAATGCAAGAATAGCGGCAAAGAATGGGGTGCGCGGTGAAAGTAGTTTCTTTTTCATAAGTTTTTGTTTTAAGATTGAAGTTTGGCGGATTCGGAGGTTGTACGGCAGGGTTTTGGAAAGTACAATGGGTTATGGCAAGGAAATCACTGCGTCTTCGCCGGTACATTGCCGGGGCGACGAAATAAGGCTTTGAAAATCAATAATATAAATTAATCCGGCTTCAGGGCGAAAGGCTGTGTCGAACTTTCATGGCGTAATAGCATTATTGGCATTTGCTAAAGCGCAAGAATTTCTCCGTGAATACTACATTCCACCTGTTTTTTCCATTTATCGCTCCGGGTGCGGATGTGCTTGCGGATGTTCGTGCCCGTTATAGCGCCAATATCGTCCGGTGGCGTAAAACAATTCACCTCGTAGCCTACATCCCGCCCATAGTTGATACTCTCAATATCGGGAATGACCATCACGTCCACAGGTTGGCCGGCGTATACGCGCCGGATCATGTTCACAATCTGTTTTGTCGGATACGGGTTCAGGGCGCTGGGCGGCATGTCACGCACTGCCACCAATACTGGGATACCCTGTTTTAGTTTTTGGTCTATCAGCCATTTGTGCCCGCGATGGAAGGGCTGCCAACGCCCGACAAACAATGCCCGAGGCCTGGTTCCAGTTGCCGGAACATCTTCTGAAGAGGCAGCCGCCTGTGCCAAGGCATCTAAAATAAATGTCGTGAGCCGTTGTGCGGACTCGTCCGGTGTCTCCTTGCCTGTATTCAAAGTAAGGTCCGGATGGATAGGTGCTTCATAAGGATCGCTGATGCCTGTAAAATAATCTAATCGTTCAGGGTGTCCCCGGGGTAGCAATGCGCGTTTGTACAGGCCTTTTACATCGCGGTTTTTCAGTATTTCCAGCGGACAGGAAACATGCACTGTTTTCACAAATGAACCTTTCAGGCACAAGGTTTCCCGGGAAACCTTATACGGGTTTATTGCCGCTAAAATAACAATGACGCCGTGCCGTACCAGGGTCAAGCCAACAAATCCCAAACGGGCAATATTTTCAATGCGGTCTTCTCTGGAAAACCCCAGGTCGCCGCACAGGCTCCGGCGGTATTCGTCGCCGTCAATAACTTCTACCTGATACCCCAGGGTCGTCAGGCTTTGCTGTGCAGCAAGCGCGAGCGTGGTTTTGCCAGCGCCGGAAAGACCGGTCATCTGAATCAGTAGCATGTCGATGAAATTTTGAGTTTGTGATTGTATTCGGCTCCGGAAGTCAAGTGGCAGGCGGTAAGCAGGCAAAGGGGCAAAATTGCGAGATAAATCCACTGTGCCAGTGTTAATCCCATGGCTACAGATGGGTTTGCACGTACAAATTCCAGGAAAAAACAAAAAATAGCTGAGCCAGCGAAAAACAGCAGCCCGGTACTGCCCTCCCGGGCGCCTCGTCTCCAGTGGCGATGTAAGTACAGGAAAAAAAGCAGGTGAAAAAGACCGTCGTATAGCGGAGTCGGGTGTACCAACACAGGGCTCGGTTTTTCTCCCCATTCATAACACATACCCCAGGGAAGCATGGTTGGTGTGCCGTAACAGCCGTCGCCTGCAAACTGGCAACCTTGCTTAAGGAATACGATGAAGAGGCAGGTGGAAAGTCCGAACAAGTCGAAAAATTTCCAGCGGTGCGCAGGCGGCAATGTGCGAACAACCAACGGAAGCAACAGCGCATAAAACAACATACTGCCATACCAACGCAGGGCGCCAAATTTGAGGTCCGTAAAAAGCAGTTTCCATTGAGGCGTCACACCCCGGCCCAGGCAAATCTCGTACAGCGAAAACAAACGCGCCCCTGCGAGCCCCGCCAGCACAAAAAAAACGGCTAATAGTAATAGCCCGGGCCAGTATACCGGCAATAATTTGCGGCGCCAGCATACTATTAAAAATATCAGAATCGCCACCTCTCCCGCGATTCGAAAACAGGCATGCCAGTTCAACCGGACGGTGATGAGATCAAATAGCTGGATCATAAATGTGGTGATTTTGTTTTTTACCAAAAGTTATTTTTGAAGAATCGGCTTTGACGGATGGTTTTAACCGTTTATGCATGCGCGAAATCAATGGATTCATTATCCGAAACCATACTGGGGGAAACAGGGCGAGCAGCAACATTTTATAGGGCAAAAAAGGTAGTTGTGGGCCGGTAAGCAAACTTTTTTCCGCTAACGGCCGCTCCAGGTGATGGGGCGAATGCACCCAAAGAAACCAGGACAGCAGGTTGACGTATTTGTAATAGCTGTTCCAAGAGTGCTCCAAACCCACTTCCACGCCGGCAGACCTTCGGAGGCCGTAATGCTGAACGTAATTCGTCATTTCATACAGGACATAAACCAGTACGCTCTGGCCAAGCCAAAACAAAAGCAATACAGGTTGAATCAAAAACAACAACATGGCAAAAAATGCAAGCAAGGAAGTGAACAACAGATTGTATTGCTGTACCGAAGCCCGGCAGTCTTGTGGCAAATCACTTCGACGGGAATAACTCCGGCGAATTCTTTGCAGGAAAACCCGGCCCAGGAAATGGTAAAAACTTTGGCCGACACGGGCACTGCCCGCATCCTTCGCCGTACCGATTTGTTCGTGGTGACCGAAAATATGGTCGGCCCTGAAAAATGGCAGACAAACCATAAACAGCAACAAATTGCCAAGCCGGCGTTTAGAGATATGGGAGGCATGCGTCAATTCGTGGGCCAACGACAACATAAACATTCCATTGCTCAAGGCAGTCGCCAATAGCAAGGCAGTAAAATTTAAGCTCCCAAAGGGTCTTTCGGCTACCAGCCAAAGCAGCATGCCGTTGAAAACGGCGAAGCACAATGCGCTTGCCATTTTAATTTGCTGCATGCGGCGGTTAGTATAAAAAAACTTCAGTTCCGCCCTTAATTCCGCTTCTCCGAATACTCCAATCGACATACCCGGGAGGGTCAGGATTAATAAAATCAGGAAGTAAAGCGGTACGGCTTTTGCCCACGCTAAACTGAGCAGTACCAGGTATAAAAAAACCGGAAGCGTATATTTTAGTGTTCTCATCATTTATTTTCTATCGGGTGAAATAATTCGCTTGCCCGTTTTCATCATCCGGGCCGTTGCCATACGCTCCGAAGGAGTGAACTGGTAAACTGCAGACTGAAAGTTTTTCTGCGTATTCAAATAAGTGCGAATCGCGGGAAGTACATCCGAATAACCTGGTAGATGCAGCGTTTCGTAAATAGTCTCCAGGGTTTGCTCCGGGGAGCGGATGAGTTGTTCGTAAGTAACCTCGATTAAATTTCCGGTGGGAATCAACGTTTTTTCATCTTTGTACCTGCCGATTAAGCGGGCATATAAAGCAGGAACAAAAACCGATAGATCCATGGTTTTGAATGGCACAACTGCAAAACGGCTAAGGAGTTGCTCATGCATCCGGATAGTAGAATAATAAACCTCTGAGGGTTCCCTGCTTAAATATATAAACCGAGCATTCGGAAATAATTCGAGTAAAAGGCGAACCCTCCCCGTATTCGGCGGATTTTTGAGTAAAAGCTGCTTGCCGCTGCATGCAATGGCCAGTTTGTTAACGATGTATCGGTATTGTTGTCCGAAGCAGTGCCGCGCTCGCTCATTGTCGAAGTTTAAAAGAACATATTTCTCGAAAAAATAGCGTAGCCGCATAGGAAAATACCAGCCGGCATAAGCCGAGGCACCAAATAGCCGGTGCAAAGCGAACTCTTCTTCTTGTGGACTATCAGGGGTAAGTTTCATGTTATCCCATCGTTTGCCCGGCATAAACCGTGCAAAAACACCCCGGATAAAGTACTTTGGACCGGCATCCATAAACCAGGGGAAAAACGCGTAAAAATTAGTCATCACCCCAAACTGTGGATCACAAGCCATCAGATAATGAAGAAAAGTAGTGCCGCTGCGCCAGTGACCCAGGATAAAAACAGGGTCCTTCTGGAGTTTTGTGTCCGCAATTGTCTTGTTATATCGCCCTCGTTCCCATCGACACAAAAGGGGAATAATAAAAAACAAAGCGAAGTGATACGCCGTGAACCGCAGGATTAGGCGCATCCCGAGCCAAATGTGTGGCAACAACCCGGCTTTTTTTGATTTAGCACTTAAATGCGGTTTGTTTACAGATACAACCCGTAACATGTGATTAATATTTAAGTTAAAATGAGCAAAGGCCAACATAAAACCTTCCCCCTCATGCCTTGCACGCGTTCAAGACATTGGAAAAGCACAGTCAATGCGGGTCCGCGAGGGGGAAGGAGGTATTATTGTCAGAGCTTCATCGCGCGTCATTAAACGTCATTGTATGCCATTAAACGTCATTGTGTCGACATCGGGGCCGTAATCTTGGCAGCGTCAGTTTTGTTTCACAAAGCGGCTGACCCAGCTATTGTTCGGGCTGCGCAGAATCAGGAAGTATACACCGGCTGGCAGATCCGATACAGGTAAATGCATCGGAATACCCGCCCCCCAGATCGGTGGCGGCAGGTATGAGCTGCGAAGGCGTCCGCTTACATCATAAATTTCAACCGCCCAAACCTCACCCGATGGCGTCGCGGTAAAGAATAAAATCAGATCCTTCCCGACCGGGTTGGGATAGAGCAGGAATGGCAAGGCGATAGGGGGGATATTGGCCGAAATAGTAATATGAATAACGATCACACTGTCGCACCCATTCACGCTGATTAGGGGAGGGATATGTATTACGGTATCAGGCGATAAAATGGGCACGCCAAAAATCGTATCGCCCAATTTTACTACCGTATCAAGCCTCATATAAAGAGTATCGGAAATAAAAATTTCATAAGCAACGTCGAAGTATGAAAACCGTGTCGTGTCCCTCACAAATATATCCGCGCCGGCCGGATCGCATATCGTGTCCCGGATGAATGCCATCGTGGGAGCGGCTACTGTATGATAGACCATGTTCGTTATTACGGGTGGATTATAGTCGAAATAGATAGCGGCACGGTTTTCAATTACCGTACCGGCTGGGTTGGCGGGACCAGATGGCTGCCGGAGAGAGAATTGCACGAAACCGTGTGATGCTGCTTCGTTTACGTTGCTGTCGGGCAACATAATAGGATCGAAGGTGAATTTCAGTACCTTCCCTGCTACAACTTCAAACTGATATGGATGACTCGATGCACCTGGCCGCGCGCTTGCCGGGTCGAGGAAAGGAGACAAAGTGTCTCTGATAATGACACTGAAAGCCGTATCGGTACCGGTATTCTGGAAGCGGATGAGATATTCCAGTTCTGTGTTGTTCCGTATGAGGTGCAGGGCTGTGTCGAGACCTCGCGGAAAGGTCTGTTTATCATTCGGGTCCCAGGAACCGATTATCGGGTGACAGTCCACGGCGACAAATGGCGATGCTTCGTCCTGTGGGTATTGAAGAAATATATTGGGAAAAAAGGGCGTGAAAGCGGCTATCAGTGTGGCAGAAGCAGTCTGGCTGAATGGGTGATCGGGGTGCTGTGCAGCTTCCAGGCGCCAGGTATGCCCTTCGGCGTTTGTCACGACAATAACGGTATCCTGACCGGCAAGCAATTGAAAACTTCCCTCATGCAGTAACACAATATCCTCGATAATAATATATTCGGCAGGTTGTAACATGTCGCCGTTACCCTGGTTTCTGATGGTAAACAGCAAAGTATCATCGGAGAATCTTGCCGTGACAATAATATTGGACCTGTCCCATCCGGATGGCGGTGAACATAACGTGTCTGGAAAAATATGCGCCCCGACACATTTTGTTTCTCCAATCGCGGTACTGTCGCAATTCACGGTCACTTTCACCAGAAAGGAGCCGCAAGCGCCGGCTGCCACATCACCCAAACCGACAGAAAAGGTATTGCCGGGCAAAGGCGTCCAGGGATCGGGTAGTGAGGTGGTGTCTACGTCGAGAAAAGTATCGAAGCTCAGCTCCACGCGGGCATTTTCCGCGCTCGCCGTACCTTCGTTACACCATTTGACGTGGTAATAGTTGTCGTAGCAGCGTCGCAGCAAGGGTGTGCCGATGTCCGCGCGCAACAAAGCGCAGTTCTCCACAGACAACACACCTGAAGCGGTATCCGCCGTTTGATAAAACTGGTCGAACGTCAGTTGGACAGTATCGCAGGACACCCACAGGTTGTTAGGCAGTTGAACTGTGAGCAGATAAACGCCCGTGTCCACAAGCATGGAAAATCGTCCTGCCGGATCGGTGACTGCAAAAAAGGTCTGGCTGCCGCTTTGGGCTTTAACCATCCACTGGTGCAGGGCTTGTTCGGCGATGTCGAAATGGCAATTACCATTGTCGCGATAAATTGTGCCTGAAATGGTGTTGGTGTAAGTATTAAGCAGGGTGTCTGTTTTTATCAGATACGCTTTCGCGGTGGTGTCCCTGTTGGTAAATCCTCCTAATACAAAGCTGTTGCCGGTGGTAGCCTCGATAGTCCACAAATAGGTGTCAAATAATCCGCCAAAACTCTTTTTTTCGAGAAGTTCCCCCCCATTGTTTGTTTTTAACAACCAGGCACTCGGTAAATTAAACGCCGATAAACAGGAAATCAACAAATCGCCATTGCCGGCTTCTGTAAGATCAAGTGGAAGATTGACTATAAAACCTGGAGTTATTTCATAGTTTTCAAACCATTGTAAATCCCCCGCGGCATTTACTTTCAACAATCCTATTTCATTGTCGTCCGGCGCACCGTTGATAATCGTATCGACCCAGCAAGCCACGGCAAATCCGCCGTCGGAAGTAGCGGTAATGCCGCCAAAAGCGAAACCGAAATCATACCCGCCATTGTAAGTATTCGACCAGGCGACAGAACCGTCGGCATTGGTCTTGACTATATATGCCTCATTACAAATTGGCGTATAGAGACCCGCTGCACAGGCCAGTCCGCCGCTTAACACGAAACCATTATCGGCCGTTTGTTGTAGCCCTCTTCTTCCAATATAGTCAAAAGTCGCGCCTCCATAACACCGGCTTCCGGTCAGGTCGCCTTCCGGATTTATCCGGAGTAACCAGATGTCTGTATTGCCATTATTCCCCACGATATCTCCATCGGATGAAGAGGTCGTGGAAGCGATTGCCACCTCGCCATCTGTTGTACGAATAGCAGTAATCCATCCGTTGTCATCATTTTGGCTGCCTCCATAAGTGTTGTCCCAAAGCATTTCACCCCTTGAATTGGTTCTCAATACATAGATATCCGACCCGCCGTTCCCATAGCTGGTGGTTGTTCCGGCTATGATGTAACCGCCGTCGTCCCAGGGTATAACTGCCCAGGCCTGGTCTACGCCTGGGCCGCCAAAAATCCTCGCCCACAGTTTGTTGCCATCGGCATCCGTTTTTAATAAATAGATATTCGTGCTGTCGGAAACGCTTTCAACGTTTCCCGCGGCAATGTATCCGCCGTCCGCGGTTTGCGCAACAGATTGAATGCCGGCGGCCTCGGGATAGATTCGCTCCCATCCTTGTCCCCAGGCAG
>JAKLJF010000184.1 GCA_023151335.1 Thermoanaerobaculia bacterium
CCGGCAGGGATGTATTTCTTCCGGGTGGAAATGGATGGAGCAGTGATCGGGAGCGGGAAGTTGATTGCGCGGTGATTCCTTATTCCTTACACCCGTTCCATCAACCATTCCTTTTCTGTCAGCACGGCTTCCTGTTCGATTTGCCGCCGCAGGGAGGCCGATTCACTCAGATCGCGGCGGTTGCAACGCAGCAGGGCCCGGGTGTAACGCACGATGTTGAGGCAATTGGCGCGGTGGTAGCCGAGCGCCCGCTGGCGGCGGATGTAGTGTTGCATACTGTCGAGGTGGCTTTCGAGCAGGTCGGTTTCGCCGGTGTCGAAGTAAATTTTCATTTGAAGGGTTTTTGCGTTCATACTGTGGATAAAATCGCGGTAATCGGCGCGTTGCAGGTGCAGGAGTGCGGCATGATAGTCTTTACGCAAATAGGCCATGCGGGCCATATTCATATTGAAGGCGCTTTCGCGGTATTTGCGTTCGAGGCGGGGCTTGTATTGGTGTATGAATGTTTCGGCCCAATCGGTTTCGCCCAGTCGCATGGCGGCGATCACGATATTGTTGTAGGAAAAATGGGAAAGCACGCCTTTGTCGAGCAGCAGATCACGGGCAAGCGCTTCGCGGTACAGATCGAAATTGGCGCGATCCCAGGCTGAATTGGGCGCCGTGTTGTTCTTTTTTACCCCGAAATTGATGGCCAGCAGGTACAGCGCCCGCAATTCCTCGGCCGGAAAGGACTCGGCGTGGACAGACAACATTTCCCGAAAAGCGAAAAAGTGGTCTTCGGCCACCGGATCGCTCAAAAAACGGCAGGCATGATAGTACAGGCCGATAGCCGGCTGTTGTTGGAGTGCTTCGCGTTCCACAAAGGCCAGAATGGAATCGAGCAGGCCAAACGTATAGTTCCTTTTAAAAACGGCCTGGTGCGACAAGGCCAGGCAAATGTGCCGGAGTTTTTTGGCGATAAAACCCAGGTCCATCCAATCGGATATTTCCTGCAGGTTGAATTCCTCGTACCGTTTGGCGGCCGATTCGATTTGGAAATGTTCCCATTCAAGATCGTGACTGTTCTCCAGATACCGGACATCGCGCCAGGGTTGACCGGCGCAAACTTCCCGCGCTTCGCGAAGGGCTATACGCGCCTGTTTGGGCAAATTGCGCTGCCGGTAAATGGCAGCCAGATGTAATTTCCTCTTTCCGGTATCGGCGAGGGCGGCCCGGTGCAGCCAGAACTGCTCTACCAACTCCAGCAAGTGGCTGTTGGCCAACCGCATTTTTTGATCGTCAAAGGCGCCGGCGCCGGGGTAGGCTGCCTGCCAGGCTTTTTGCGCCTCGGGCTGCCGGCGGTTTTCCAGGCAATCGCGCAAATAGCCGGACAGACGGACCAGTTGCTCTTTGCGGTTGAAATAAGGCGAATGGGCGAATCGCTCGAATTCGCGCAGTTCAGATTTATCCAGCGTGGAAAAAGCTGACCACAATTGGGTATTTTCCATTGAAGACGATTTTGGGTCGGCGATGCAGTATTTTAATTTTAGGAAACAAAAACTATATTAAAATTCTGTTTATCAATGTTTTAATTTTTTTATTTATTTAATTTTAGTTACAAATATAAAAATTTGTCTTTGCATAGGCATTTCCGCGGCGGCACTTTTGTGTCGTCCGAACGACACGAAAAGTCTCTGCCCATGAAATATTGCTTGTACTGCCTGCTATTCCCCTGTTTGTTTTTGCTTCACAAGGGCGTTCTGAACGCCCAATGTACTGCCGATGCTGGTCCCGAGCGGGTGTTAACCTGCACCGATCCGGAGGTTACGCTCAGCGGCGCCTCCAATGTGCCCAATGCCAGCTTTGCCTGGAGCGGGCCGGGCGGTTTCACGTCAACGGAGCAGTCGCCCGCGGTGAGCCTTCCCGGGTTGTATTTACTCACGATCACCGACCCCGGCGACGGATGTACGGCTACGGATCAGGTGGCGGTTGCGGAAGACAAGATATTACCAGCCATTTCTCTTTCACCTACCCCGGCATGCAATAATGATGGAGGTTTGATCATTACCGGGGGCGGGCCGGGATTTCAGTATTTATGGAGTACCGGGGATACTGCATCGAGCCTTCAAAACCTCACGGGCGGGTTATATTGCGTGACGGTGACGGGGCCGAACGGGTGTACAGATGAGGTGTGTGGTGTGGTGACACAATTGCCGTTGGCTTTGGTGGGCTTTTCTGTTACCGAGCCTTTGGAGGATAAGAAAAACGGACAGATTACCCTGACGCCAATACCGCCAGGCGCCATTTTTGCCTACCAATGGTCGGGGCCGAACGGATTTACTGCGATCACGCCCGTGGTATCCGGCCTTGATTCAGGTACGTATGTCGTTACAGTTACAAACCCTGTATCCGGCTGCTCGGCAGTATACGACTTCACGCTGGTTCGTACCTATTTGCCACTGAGCATTTACAATATCATCAACTGCGACGGTCTGGTACATTTTCAAATTGCGCCTTCAAATCCGCCTTATACCATTGATTGGAGTGGCGGTTCACAAGTGGTTGGGCAGCCGGAAGCCTCTGTTTTATTGTCCCCAGGCGTATATACCATCACGGTTACGGACTCTGGCGGCGCGAGCAAAACCATCACGATTACTATTCCGCAGATTTCGCCTCCTTGTACTTATATCGAGGGATTTATCCGGTATGACGACAATAGCAATTGCTTGACCGACAGTGCAGAGTCCGGTTTTGGGGGATGGTATATCAGGGCCATAGGTAATGGTTCAAAGTATTACGCGGTTAGCGATCCTGAGGGTTACTACCGGCTCCGTACAGAACCCGGCACGTTTTCGTTGGCTGTTTTTCCGCAAGGCGGTGCGTTTTCTGCCTGTGCGAACGATGTGCCGGTGTTGGTCGCCTCGGCGGGCGATACGGCCAGGGTTAACTTTTCTATTCAGGGCCCCGACCCCGGTTGCCCTTCACTCGAAGTGCACCTGGGCACGCCTCGTCTGCGCCGCTGTTTCGACAATAATTTCTATTATTTGCGCTATCAAAACAATAGCCTTGCACCGGCCACCGACGCTTATATCGACCTGCGCCTTGACCCAATGCTGGAAGTTGTCGGGGCTTCCCGGCCTTATACAGATTTGGGGAACGGAATTTTTCGTTTTCAACTGGGGACTGTTCTGCCGTTTTATCCCGGATATTTTTGGGTGCAGGTGGCCGTTTCCTGCGATGCCGTTTTAGGGCAATCGCATTGCTCGACGGCACATATTTACCCGGATACGCTGTGCGACCCACCGAATCCGGTATGGTCCGGCGCTTTGGTGGAAGTGCATGCACGCTGCGAAAGCGACTCATTGCGTTTTATTGTGAAAAATACGGGAACCGGGCCGATGAGCGAGACTTCCGGGTTTATCGTCATCGAAGACGGCATGCTGGGTTTGCAGGGAACCGCTCCCAAGTTGGTTGCAGGCGATTCATTTGTCGTGAGCGTAGCGGCTAACGGCGCCTGGTGGCGCTTCGAAGCGGAACAGGAACCTTTCGCTCCACCCGCGCCGGGACCGGTACGTTCGGTGGAAGGCTGCGTGATGGCCGGTGATTTTAGTAAAGGCTGGGTCAATCAGTTTTCGCTGGGCGACGAAGTGCCCTGGCTCGACGAAAATTGTACGCCCAACACCGGCGCTTACGACCCGAATGATAAACAGGGCTTTCCCACGGGTTATGGCGCCAAACGATATATCCGGCCCGGTACGGAGCTGGAGTACCTGATCCGTTTTCAAAATACCGGCAACGACACGGCTTTCACGGTGGTGATCCGCGACACCTTGTCGGAGTGGCTCGATCCCCTGACGGTCCGGTCCGGCGTCAGCAGCCACCCTTATCGTTTCGAACTGACGGGAAAAGGCCTACTGATCTTCGACTTCCAAAACATCCTGCTGCCCGACAGCAACGTGAACGAGCCGGCTTCCCACGGTTTCGTGCAGTACCGCATCCGCCCGCGCGCCGATGTGCCGCTGGAAACGGATATTTTCAACAGCGCCGCCATTTATTTCGACTTCAACGATCCGATCATCACCAACACCACCGTGCACCGCATCGGCGAAAACTTCATCAGCGTCGGCTTCTGGGAACCCCGCAAACCCGCGTATACCGTCAGTGTATACCCCCAACCTATGAGCGACGCTGCATGGATTGAAGTGAAGGGCCCTGCCGGCGCCGCCCGCCTGCGCATATTCGACCAAACCGGCCGGCAGGTGCTGGCGCTCGATGCCGCGGAGCCGCGGTTCCTGCTGCGGCGGGGCGACTTGCCGGCAGGGATGTATTTCTTCCGGGTGGAAATGGATGGAGCAGTGATCGGGAGCGGGAAGTTGATTGCGCGGTGATTTTTGGGCGCCTCGTAGCGTTTTTTCACCATGGAGACACGGAGCGTTCAGTGGTGATGCCCGCGTTGCGCAATTTTCTTTTCAATCGGCGTATCTTTATCTACTACCTCGAAATGCGCCATCATGCCCGCGGCGGCGTGTTCGAGAATATGGCAGTGATACATCCATTTGCCGGTACGTTCGTCGGGCATCCAGGCAATTTTGATGCTGCCTTTGCGGGGCACGTTGTAGGTGTCTTTCCAGGCTTTGAAGGCGGGCGCCTGTCCGTTTTCTTCCAGCAGCTGGAAGAAGAAGCCGTGCAGGTGAAACGGGTGATCGAGCATACTGGGATTGGTGATTTCCCATACCTGTAGTTCGCCGGAGCGGACGGGCTGGTCGTGCAGGTGCATTTCGTCGTTGATGGTGAAGTCGACGCCGTCTGTCCAGTTTCTTTTGCCATGCAGTTTGATGTGGCGGTTGGCAGGCGCGTTGGGTTCTGCGAGCGACGGAACTGGCTGAAACATATCCGGGATGTTGGCTACCGAGGTTTTGGCGGCGCCGGCCTGTACGGTGGCGAACAGTTCCCGTTTCGCTTTGCCGGTGCCGCGGTCGAAGGGGAGCGATTCGATGCGGACGGTCTCGCCCGCCTCGAAGGGGCCAACGGCCAGGTCGAAACGTTCGCCGGGCGTGATCAGGAGTTGGGTGTCGACGCGCGGCCTTTCAAGCAGTCCGCCGTCGGTACCGATGATTTTAAACGCTTTGCCGCCAAGGTGCAGCAAAAAATAGCGCGCGCTGGAGGTGTTGACAAAACGCCACCTTTCGGTTTGGCCGGCAGCCATTTCAATGATGGGGTTTTCTTTGCCGTTGACGAGCAGGGTTTCGCCTTCGCGGCCGTCGTGCCGTTCCATCCAGCGGGGCAGGAACCAGCCCGGTTTTTTGAACTCGTTTTTCGCGGTGAGTTTCATGTCGTCCACCAGAAAAAGGCGGTCGCCATCGGTGAGGGGATCGTTCTCGTCTTCCACAATAATGGCGCCGTACAGGCCCCGTTCCATTTGTACGGTTTCGTTGGTATGGGGGTGATACCAGTAGGTTCCGGCATCGGGGAGCACAAATTTGTATTCAAATGTTTCGCCCGGCATTACGGCTTTTTGCACTTCTTCGGTGCCGTCCATCTGCGACGGGATGCGCAGGCCATGCCAGTGGATGGTGGTGGGTTCGGGCAGTGTGTTGGTGAGGCGAACGACCAGGGTGTCGCCTTTACGGGCTTTCAGCACCGGGCCGGGTACTTGCCGGTTGTAGCCCCATGCTTCCACTGTTTTCCCCGGTGCGATTTCCCAGTTAAATATGCCGGCTGTGAGATCATAACGGACGGTTTTCGCTTCGCCTTGCGTTTGTTTCGACTGCTTTTGAATGGAAAAATAATGGTTGGTATTGGCAGGTTGTTGCGTTGGAGCGATGCCGGTTTTTTCATTTTCCGGGATAAAGGCAGCGGTGAGCGCCAGTGCGCCTAAAGCGCTGAACAGGGTAGCGATTTTTTTTAACTTTTTCATCAGGTTGTTTTCATTTTTTGATGGGACAAAGGTATGGCCGCCCTCCAGGGGGCATGTTACAGGATTTTGGAAGAGAGTTTTGAAATTTTGGAAAATGGGTCCGCGACAATAAGTGGCCCACATTGGTATTTTTTAAAGTCATGTTAAGATTCGCTGACCGGGGTTCCCTTGTTCCCGGTTTCTGCACTAAAGGGAAAATCATGTTAAACAAAACCTTTTTCCTATGAAAAAGCACTTTATTCTGACTTCCCTATTTGCGTTCACGGTTATCGTCAACGCTCAGGCGCAAACACTTGTGGCCGCGGAACGACAAACTCCGGGCATTGGATTGGAAAACATCTACCGCATGGCGGAGCAGCGATCCGGCGCTTTCAACAGCCGCGGCTATGACCATGGCAGGGATGAACACGGTGATTGCGGCAAATGCCACAAAGGAAAGAAGTCGAAAAAACACGGCGCTTGCGGCAAACCCGGCAAACACTATGGCAAACACAAACATCGCGGCAACCACTGTGGCTCCTGTCATAACTCCTGCTGCGAATCCGGAAGAAACCGCGACTGTAATGACAACGACCGTTGGAGCGAAAGAAGCCGGCGTGACCAGCCCGACGACCGTTGGGATGGCCGCAACCGCCGCGACCGGCGTGATGACAACAACCGTCGCTTTACTTCAACCCGCGGCGACCGCGACGATCAATACCGCGGTAATTCCCGGTCCGCCCAACGCAAAACGGTACCTGCCGGCCGGGTAAAAAGCAATCGCCCCGGTACAGCGCGGCAGGCCGGCCCGCGTCGGTAGGTAATTGGGTCATTAGGTCATTGCGTCATTAGGTCATTGGGCTACCAATCTGATGACGCAATGACCTAATGACGCAATGACGCAATCACCATCCTTTACATCCTGCTTGCCGACCGGAATATCCGGTTCCAGTTGATCCCTTCGCGCAGGTTGCCGTTTTTAGTGGAGAACCAGATAAACAACGGCTTGCCCACGACGTGGTCGGCGGGCACGTAACCCCAGATTCGGGAGTCTTCGGAATTGTGGCGGTTGTCGCCCATCATCCAGTAGTAATCCTGTTTGAAGGTATAGGTGGTGGTTTCTACGTTATTGATAAAAAACTTGCCGTTGCGCACCACCATGTCGTTATTCTCGTACACGCGGATGATGCGGTCGAAAAAGGGCAGGTTATCTTCTGTGAGGGTGATAGTGGCGCCTTTTTTCGGGATGTAAATGGGGCCGAAATCATCTACCGTCCAGTTGCCATAGCGGGTGGCGTCGTTTGGAAAAATGCTGCCCGGCAGGGATTCGGGCTGGTAGCGCTCGATAGTGATGTCGGGCCCGAACGCTTTTACTTTTTCCAACTGCGTGGCGTCAAGGTTGTAATACAGCCGGTTAGCCTTCGGTATGGCATCTTTCAGGCTGACACCGATCTCTTCCAGTTTTTTCAGGTTCAGGTTGCCGGTCGTATTTCTGATGTGATAGGCAAACTGAAGGTGTTCGGGGTTTTGCACCGCTTTGCCGTTGATGTACACCTGTCCGCCGCGGATCTGCAGACTATCGCCGGGCAGGCCGATACAACGTTTGATGTAATGGTCTTTTTTGTCGAGGGGCCTGGCCACAACCTTGGGCGAGGGCGGCAGGGGCTGATCGGCGCCGCGGAAGCTATCCATAATCCGGCGCCATTGATAAATATCATAGGTGCGGTCAGGAAAAATGATGACGCTGTCGCCGGCCGGGAAATTGAACACAACCGGTTCGTTGTGGTCAATACCTTCAATGGCCGGCAGCCTCCAGTAAGGGAGGGATGGTTTGGTAAAATAGGATTCGCGGGCCAGCAAGCCGCTGCCTGTACTGAAACGGTTATGTACCAACGGAAACTGCAGCACCGTCATAGGGGTGCGGATGCCATAATGCGCTTTACTTACGAACAGGTAATCGCCCACTTTGAGGGTGCCTTCCATAGAGGAGGTGGGGATCACGTAGGCTTCGATCAGGAACATCCGGATAAATGCGGCGGCAAAGACGGCGAAAATGATCGCCTCGGTCCATTCGCGCAATTGCGATTTTTGGAAGGGGTTTTCTGCCTCCAGTTTCCGCAGGGCTACTTTGTCCTTTCTTTCCTGCGCTTCGTGGTAGTGCCGGTGATAGATGCGCTCGCGCTCGAGTACCGGGCCTTCGTATTTGTCCTTCGGGTTCTGACCGATCAGAAAAAACGGGATCGGGGCGTAAATAACCGATATTACAGCCTGCCAGAAACTGTGTTTGCCAAAGGAGCGCACCATGTCGATACAAAGGCCGGCGTAAATAAAGAGATTGACGATTGGGAACAGCAGCCAGGCGGCAAACCAGGGTTTCCGGCCCACCATTTTGCACCATTCCACCGCGGCCAGACCGGGCACGAGGGCTTTCCATCCGGGTATTCCGGCTTTTTCGAATAATTTCATCATGCTCAGGCCGAGCAGGATGTACAGAACGATCAGAAAAATAAGTACTGACATGGAGTGCAGGATATAATCGTCAAGTTAAACAGTTGAAAGGGGAAATGGAAGGATATGGCCGACAAACCGGGTGCGAAATTACCAGCGGCCATTTCCCGATTCGCAACCGTTCGACCATTGTACCATAAATGTCGATTGAGACGACGC
>JAKLJF010000185.1:0-420 GCA_023151335.1 Thermoanaerobaculia bacterium
GGATCGTTTGGCCGGTATGATGTTTGAACAGCCGCGACAGATGCCGGCTGCTGCGGTTCATCTGGCGCGCCAGGTCGTCGAGCGTGAAACGGGCGTCGAGGTGATTGGCCAGGATCTCCTGGGCTTGGTAGACGTCGGGGTTGAAGTGGTTTTTAAAGTCGAGGAAGATGTTTTTCTGCTCCTTGGTTTCCGCCCGCCGGATGTTGATGACCATCTCCTGGGCTACTTTGGCGGCCAGCAGGGGATTGCACCAGCGCTCCACCAGGGCCAGGCACATATCGATGCCCGAGGTCATGCCGGCGCTGGTGAACACGCCTTTATCGAACACATACAGGCGGTTATCCAGTATCCGGGCGCGGGGAAACGCTTCTTTCATATAGGGCAGGCATTTCCAGTGGCTGGTGCAGGCCACCCCGTCGA
>JAKLJF010000185.1:430-8538 GCA_023151335.1 Thermoanaerobaculia bacterium
CTGCGCCAGCATCCACGGCGAGGCCGTCCGGAATGCGGCGTCCATGTCGCCCGCCAGAAAACGGGCGTAGTCGAAACCCGGCACGCAAATAAAGTCGCCCGGCTCGGGATGTATGTTTTCCAGGCCCTGGTAGGGTTGCAGAGCCAGTCCCTGTGCGGTTTGTACGGTTTCATCCAGCGAAACATAGCGGATGTCGAAGCGCCGGCGCCCCAGCGCGTTGGCTTCGAAGAAAACCTGCGCCGGGCCGGCCAGGTCCATCAGGTGGCTGTGGGGGAACAGGACGAATATGATGCGGGTAGCTAACATGGGTTTTTATGCTTGGTTCCGGCAAAAATAGTGACACATACAGACTTTTTTTTGTCTAAATAAGACATAGAAAGATGAGGCGCTGTCGGGTGGGTTAATTTTGTGTCATCCAGGGATAAAACGAAAATTGCCTCGTGCCGGGTATTCGTTTGTTTACAGGGGTTCGCCTAAAACCTGACTGCACACAGGCGCCGGAAAGAAGGGCTGCTGATCACCATTGGTTGAACAATTCAAGCCCCCGGTTGAAAATGGGTTTTTAATAAAAATTTGGTTTGGCCCTGTGCGTTGATCCTGCAACCAAACAAATATTAAATTTTTCTGGCTTTGCAACGCTGTTTTATCGCTGGGCGTCTACTGCAAATCCCCATTGATCGAATTTAAATGTTAAGCGCCGCCGTAAACGGGCAGCTTTGCAAAACAAAATTTTAGAGTGCCTGTTTTGTGAACTTTCGGTGAAACACACTCGCTTAACCTTTCCGTTAAAACCGCTTTCTAAAAACGTATGAAACATCCATTTTTACTTCTTCTGTTCCTGTTCGGCGTCCTCCGGGCCGGCGCACAAACCACCATCAGCGGCCGCCTTACGGACGCTACCAACGGTGAAAATCTCATCGGCGCCACGGTGGAAGCCCTGGGCCTCGGCAAGGGCAATATCAGCAACGAATACGGCTTTTATTCCATTACCCTGCCCAGCGGCGGCGACTCCGTGACCCTCCGCTTCGGCTACCTGGGCTACGAACCGGCTTTCCGGATGGTAAAACCCGCCGGCGCCAACATCAAACTCGACATGGCCCTGCAGCCCCGCGGGGAAATGTTGCAGGAGGTAGTCATTTCGGCCAATTCGCTGGAAGAAAAGGTGAAAAGCACTGAAATGTCGGTCACCACGCTCAGCACCCGCGATGCCAAAGCCCTGCCGGCCCTGTTCGGCGAGGTGGACGTGATCAAGATCCTGCAACTGAAACCCGGCATCACCGCCGGCTCGGAAGGCACCACGGGCATCTTTGTACGCGGCGGCAACAGCGACCAGAACCTCATCGTGCTCGACGAAGCCGTGGTGTACAACGCCAACCACCTGTTCGGCTTTTTCAGCACTTTCAACTCCGACGCGGTCAAGGACCTGAAAGTATACAAGGGCGGCTTCCCGGCGCAATACGGCGGACGCCTGTCCTCCGTCATCGACGTACGCATGAAAGAAGGCAACAACAAGGAATTCGACGTCACCGGCGGGCTTGGTCTCATCGCCAGCCGCCTCACCGTCGAAGGGCCGATCCAAAAGGAAAAATCGTCCTTTATTGTCAGCGGCCGCCGAACCTACGCCGACCTCATCACCCGCGGCATCAACATGGCCAATGAAGACAATCCCGATTACAATCCCATTCCCGACTACTATTTCTACGACCTGAACACCAAGGTCAATTTCACCCTTTCCCCCAAGGACCGGCTCTACCTCAGCGGCTATTTCGGGCGCGACGTATTCAAATTCCAGGATGAAACCTTCAACTTCCTCTTCGACTGGGGCAACGCCACCGGCACAGCCCGCTGGAACCACACCTTCGGCCCGAAACTGTTTTCCAACGCCACGTTCACGTTTTCCGACTACCGCTACCGCATCCGCAACCTCATCCAGGGCTTCTCTTTCAACCTCGGTTCCAACGTAAAAGACGCCAATACGAAGGTTGACTTTTATTACCAGCCGAACAACGAGCACACCATTCGCTTCGGCGGCAACGTCACCTACCACGAGTTCGACGTGGCGCGCCTCAAGTTCGGCAGCGACGACGGCCAGATCAACTTCGAGTCGGGACAGGGCTACGACGGCATGGAATACGGCCTGTATTTCGCCGACGAATGGGCCCTCACCGACCGCCTGAAGGTCAATTACGGTTCGCGCATCTCCGCCTGGCAAAACGACCCGGCCTTTTACTGGAATTTCGAACCCCGCGTGTCGGCCAACTATGCCATGAGCGACAAATGGTCGCTGAAAGGCTCTTACTCCCGCATGAACCAATACGTACACCTGCTGGCCAGCAGCGGCCTGTCGCTGCCTACCGATATCTGGTACCCCAGCACCAAAACCGTAAAACCCGAGATCAGCGACCAGATCGCCATAGGCACCTCGTACCTGTTCCGCGACAACATCCTGATCACCTGGGAAGCCTGGTACAAATGGCTGCAAAACCAGGTGGATTTCATCGACGGCGCCGAACTGTTCGGCAACGACGACCTGGAAGGCGAACTCACCATCGGCCGCGGCTATGCCTACAGCCCGCTCGAACTGGAAATCGAGAAAAAGGACGGCCGCCTCACCGGCTGGATCGGCTATACGCTGGCCTGGGTCAAACGCGGCGGTTTCCCGGTGATCAACAACGGCGAATACTTCGCGCCCCGCTTCGATACGCGGCACAACCTCAGCATCGTGGCCCTGTACAACCTCAGCCGCAAATGGCAGTTCACCGCCACCTGGGTGTACACTTCGGGCTACGTCAGCTGGCTGCCCATGGGCCGCTATACCTTTCAGGACGTGCCGGGCGCGCCCTTCCAACCGGTAGTGCCCGTGTACGGCGCGCGCAATACCTTCCGCTACCCGGCCTATATGCGCCTCGACCTCGGTATCGTGCGCAAATGGAAAACCCGCCGCGGCAGCGAACAGGATGTCACGATCAGCATTTATAACGCCACCGACCGCCGAAACCCATATTTCATCTTCCTCGATCCCGAACTCGAAACCATTGGCGAAGACGGCGGCCCGCAGGTGGAAATACCCACAGGCATCAAAGCCAAGCAGGTGTCGTTGTTCCCGATTTTGCCGTCAGTAACGTGGAATTTTAAGTTTTAGGTTTAGAGGGTTTAGAGGGTTTAGAGGGTTTAGAGGGTTTAGAGGGTTTAGAGTAACAATCTTTCATCTTTAAAAAAAAATCAAGCAATGAAATCGCTCCGGTATATTTTTTTCTTCTTCGCCACGCTGGTTGCGCTGGCCGCCTGTAACCTCGAAAAAGAGGTGGACATCGAATTGCCGCCCTACGACCGTCAGCCGGTGGTGGAATGTTACCTCGAACCGGGCAAACCGTTCCGCCTGTTGCTCACCTCCAGCTTCAGTTTTTTCGACCCTTTCGGGCTGGATTCTAATTTCCTGCAAAAAACGCTGCTGCAGGGCGCCACGGTCACCATTTCGTATGACAACCAGGTGGTGACGCTCAATAACATCCCGGCGTTGGAAACCAACCCGTTCAAAATCTTCAACTATACCAGCCAGCAGATCGTGCCGGCCACGCCGGGCATCGAATACACGCTGAACATCACCCTGCCCGACGGCAAAACCGTGAGCGGCAAATCGACCATGTTGCCGCTGGTACCCATCGACAGTATCCGGGTGGAATGGAACACCGATAAAGACACCCTGGCCCGCATGCTGACCTACATTACCGACGACCAGTCGCAGGAAAACTACTACCGCCGCCTGCTGAACTACAGCTCGCTCGACAGCGTACCCGACCAGGATTTTCTCGTCAGCGACCGCATTTCCACCACAAAACTGATCGCTTTCGGTACCGGCTACGAACTGGCTGTCGGCGACACCGTGTTCAACAGTATTTTCCACATTTCCAGGGATTACTACAATTACATCGAAAGCGTGCAACTGGCCGTGTTCGGCAACCTGAATCCCTTCGCCCAGCCTTCGCCCATCAAAAGCAACGTGAGCGGAACGGGCAATCCGCTGGGGATATTTACCTGCCTGGTGTACGACCGGGATACAACAGTAATTATGCGGTAGGATTTTGTTAACACAAAATTTATTGTTAAAACATTGACTTTAACAAATTTCATAGTACATTCGTTTCATTATTCAATCAAAACGATGTACGATGAAAACCAACCAGATCATTTATTATGCAATTTTCCTGCTGGCAGGAGGTATAGGCGGTTATTGGCTCGGCTCCCGGTCCGCTAAAACCATCACGGAAACACCGGCTGCCATCGCCGTTTCCAATCCGGAAAAAGCCCCGGTTGAACCGGCTGCTTTACCCGCGGAAACGCCGGCTGCGCCGGAAACCGCCGCTGAGCCCGCCGAAGCCAAACCCGCTGAAACGCCGGAAACCGCGGCCGCCCCTGCCAATGCCCCTGCGCCGCCGGCGGCAAAACCGGCGTCAACACCTGCCGTTACTGCCACTACCCCGGCCAATCCATCTGCTTCGCCGGCTTCCTCCGCATCTGCAGGTTCCCTGCCCACCGCGAGTAAGTGCTTTTCGGGCGATAAAGAACTGGAGGACGATTTAAACCTGTATGCCTCGGAAATAGAAGCCAAAAAACTGATTTACAGCCGCGAACTGATGCAGGATTGTTCCGGCATTTTTTACCGGCTGCTCGATGAGTTTGCAAAGAAAAAGTGCGACGGTTACCAATATCCCGATCCGAAGAGCGCCCGCCCGGCCCGTATGATCGCGAAATGGTTTTTTGATAACAAAAATTTTAAACTGGTCAAAGACCCGATGGTCAGCCGGAATATGATCAAACCCGGCGCCGTCATGTTTTACGGCGCTCCCGGTAAAAAATATCACGACACGGGCATTGAGCAGCTCAGCCAGCAGGGCGGTATTTTTCATGTCGGCGTTGACCTTTTACCACAATATCCGCGGCCCGTCCAACCTCGGTCAGCCGGTGCTGGGCGTCGGTTCGCAGGAGTGGGTCGGGATCAGCTATCTGTATACGCCCAAGACCTGAGTTTTCGCAAATTTACCCTGTACTTAACGCGGCAAAGTGGTATTCAGCTGGAGCCCCGCCGTCAACCCCACCCGCATGGCAAATCCAAAGCGGCTTCCGCTGCGTTTGAGCAAATTGCGTTCATAAGAAAAGTTGTCGTTGTCGAACGCCTGGTTGCCGCGCGCTGAGCGGCTATAAAATCCGCCCATGCTGAAATAAAAGTCGGCGGCCAACATGCGGTAATGGAGGTGTTGCCCCATGTTGAGCATCAGGAAATAGCGCGTTTCGCTGGGTTTGAATTCGTAAATGCCGAGAAAAGTGTTGTTTTCGTCCCATACATTGGAAACGACGGTTTCAAATGTTCGCGGATTGTACCCCAGCAGCACGCCCAGGTAGGAGCGGTTGCCGTGTTTGCCGGTATTCCGGGAAATACCATTAACAGCCAGGTGGGCATAATAGCCATCCCAGTACGCCTTTTCCCGCCTGGCGCCCTCCTCGCCTTTCAGCTGCTGGTCGAGCAGGTAGTCGCGGTTGTGGTTGGCTTTTTGCCAGGAGGCTTCTATGTACCATTTTCGGGTCTGGATGGCAGCCACGGCGCCCCAGTCGCGGCGAAAGGGGGGGAAGAAGTAGGCGCCGAGGTAGAGTCCGCCTTCGCGGCCGGCTGCTTTGCCGGTTGGAACGGCGTTGTCCGGCGCCGGGGCAGCCTGCGACAGCGCCGGGGCGGTAGCGGCCAGGGTCAGGAAGCAGACCAGTAGCGGGCGAATGCTCATCGGATGAACGCTTTGTGCCATGCGAAATTGAAAACGTTATTTTTCCAATTTTGGCATAAAGCAGTAAATGATTTGGAGCGCAGTAAAAGGGCAGGTACTTTTAGTGAAAAAATACCGTAACCTTAAACTGCACCCGTATGACACTCAGAAACTTCAGCTTCGCCTTTTTTTGCGCTGCCGCGCTGACGGCCTCCGCCCAATCATCCGGTTTCGCCGGCGCTTCCAACTCCTGGTATATCGAAGAAGTATTCACCCACCCCGACAATAAAACGTACTATTCCTTTGAAACAGGCGGCGACACCATACTGCAGGGCATCCTCTACCGCAAACTGCACAAAGGCCCCTGGCTGAGCGGCGCCGTGCGGGAAGACAGCGCGGGAACGGTGTATTACGTCGACTTTCAGGGCCTCTACGTCGGCGCCGGCCCAAACCGGGAACTGGAGTTGTACAAATTCGGCGCGGCGCCGGGCGACTCCACGGTTTTCCGGCGCAGCAGCGACAGCCTGAAGATCAAATACGTGGTGACGGCGGTCGATTCGGCGGACATTTATGGCGCCATGCGCAGAACCCTGCAGGTAATAGCCGAAACCAACGGGTATTATTCCGATACCTGGATCGCGGGTATCGGCAGCGCGCAAATGCCGTTGCTGCCGCTGGAAGCCGTCACCGAATACGGCTGGACGCTGCTTTGTTTCAACCATGTCAACGATGCGGGGGAAAGTTGCCTGATGGCACAGAAAGAGGCCTACCGGGAAACGGATATTACCCTTGCCCCGAACCCAGCCAGCACATATTTCGAAGTTACCATGCCGCCGGCATGGTGGCCCGCCATCCGGAGCGTCCGCTTGTTCGATACGGCCGGGCGCATCAGGCTTGCCGCCGGCGAACGGCCCCCGTTCCGGCTGGAGACCGCGCATCTGCCGCCCGGCGTGTATGTGCTCGAAATCCGGGTTGGGACGTCGGTTTTGCGGAAAAAAGTGGTAAAGTAGTCTTAAACCTCCGCACTTAACCGCTCTATATTCGGCCAAAAACAATATTTTTTATAAACTTTGGCCGGATATGATATTTGTCTTTGGCCAAAATATCAAAAAAATGTTATTTTTGGCCAAAAATAAAGAAAAATGACAACTATGCTGGCAGGCAGGACCCGTGAAATCGAAAAACTGAACAAGCTGGCACAATCGCCAAAATCGGAATTCCTGGCGGTATACGGCAGGCGGCGCGTGGGCAAAACCTTTTTGATCAGGGAATACTTCGATAATCGTTTCGATTTTTGAAAAAGGCGGCTCTCTTACCCGCGAGGAGTTGATTAAAAACACACCGCTTACGTCGGGCGGAAACCTGTCGAGAGTGCTGAGCGAACTGGAAGAAAGCGGATTTCTCAGTTCCTTTCAGCGATTTGGCCTGAAAAAGACGCATTTGGTTTATTTTATCTCCGATTTCTACACGCTATTTTACTTCCGGTTCATAGAACAAGCCGGGAAATACGAGCCGAACATGTGGCTGAGCACAACCGACAGTCCTGTTTTCCGGGCCTGGTCGGGTCTTTCGTTTGAACAGGTGTGTTTTGCCCATGTGCCGCAAATCAAAAAAGCGTTGGGTATTTCCGGAGTGGCCAGCAGCACTTCTACCTGGCGGATACAAGGCAGCGCGGAGCAAAAAGGCAGTCAGATCGATCTGGTCATCGACCGGCGCGACCAAGTCATCAACCTGTTCGAGATCAAGTTTTCTATCGACAAGTTTGCCATTACCAAAGATTACGATGCCGCGCTCCGGCATAAAATACAAGCCTTCCGGGAGGCGACCGGTACCAGAAAGTCCGTCTTTTTAACCATGATCACGACGCATGGCCTGAAAGACAATGAATACCGATATTCCGTAGTCCAAAACGAACTGACTATGGACATCCTCTTCACTGCCCCATGATCCGCTTCCGTTTTTTAGGTTGATATTATTCTTTGTCGGCCAATAGGTTGATGCCCGCCAACACATCCGCGCGCAAAATGCGCTGCATCTTTTCCGGCTCCTCAAACATGGGGCTGTGCGCCGACTGTTCAAAAGTGTAAAAACCTTTTACCGGCGCTTCCAACTGTCGAAAATAGGATTTAGCCTCCGGGTAAGCGCAGGTGTAATCGTGAATGCCGTGAAAGAAGTAAACGGGAATATCGAGTTCAGGCACTTCCTTGCTCAAATCTGCGGACAACATTGTTTCCCACACGATACTAACGCCGGAGCGGAATTTGCCGCGCCACAAATTGAATTTTTCCGCTAACGTATACCCCCGGAATTGCCAGGACGGCAAAAAAATGCCGCTGATCACCGAACGCATGTCAT
>JAKLJF010000186.1:0-4768 GCA_023151335.1 Thermoanaerobaculia bacterium
ACGCCGATGAGCGCATCCCCGACCTGCGATACGCTCACCGCGACGCCGAGGCATTTGCTGCCTGGCTGCAATCGCCGGCAGGCGGATCGGTGCCGGCGGAACATATCCACCTGTATACCAACGGGCAAGCCACCGTTTTTCAAATCGGTTACGCCATCGGGGAGATCACCAGGGCGAGTAAAGCGGGAGACCGGGCCATCATTTATTTATCCGGTCATGGCGACGCGGAAACGGACGGCGATTTAAACCTGGGCTTTTTCCTGGCGCACGACTCGCCGCCCAACGTGTATTGGGGCAATGCGCTTAATCTACGGGATTTGCAATACCTGATCAATTCCATGTCTAAAAAAGGCGTACAGGTATTGCTCGTCTCCGATGCCTGCCGCTCCGGCAAACTCGCCGGCAGTGAAATCGGCGGCGCACAGGCTACCGCCGGACAATTGGCCACCCAGTTCAACAATGCCATTTTGCTGCTCTCCTGCCAACCCGATGAATTCAGCCACGAAAGCGAGCAATGGGGCGGTGGCCGCGGCTTGTTTTCCTATCACCTTGAAAACGCCCTGTACGGCATAGCCGACCAAAACGAGGATCAGAGCGTCGATCTGCGGGAAGTGCGCAATCACCTGGAAGAAAAAGTGCCCGAAGAGGCGGCTCCCAATAAACAAACGCCGGTTGTGCAAGGGCCGGTGACCACCCGGATTACCAAGGTGGATATGCCCACGATGGCGCAGCATCAGGAACGATCCAGGGTCTTTTCGCCGGAGATCAAAGATACGGGAGGTAAAATGTTGGAGCGGTTCCCCGACAGCCTGCTGTACGCAAGGTTCCTCGCGGCCATTGAAACAGGCAATCTGATGGCCCCTGCCGGCAAAAGCGCCAATGACTATTACGAAATGATCGTCTCCAATGCAACATGGGAACCGTATCACGGACAGGTCAAACGGAAATTTGCAGTGGCCCTGGCCGATGAAGCCCAGGTGGTTGTCAACAAACTCCTGCGCACCGATCCCAAAGTTGCCGACGAAGCCTTCCCCGGCCGCGTACGCTACGCCCATCTGCCCGCCTACCTGCAGCGCGCCGGCGAGATATTGGGCGAAGAACACTACCTGTACCGCTACCTGAAAGCGAAGCAGTATTATTTCGAGGCGAAAACCTACACGAAGGCGCAGTACCCGGAATTGTCGCCGGACTCCTTGTTCAAATTGAGTAATGAGGCTTTGGACAAAGGCTTGCAATACGACCCGGATGCCGCGTACCTCCATCTGGAGAAGGGGCTCAAATATTATTGGAATGTCCAACACAGGCCAGCTGCCGAATCTTTTAATAATGCCCTGAAGTTGTCGCCCACCTGGGTATTGGCGCTTTATTATCTGGGCAGAATTTATGCTCAAAGCGGCGATCCGCTGGGCATACGCTATTTAAAAGAGGCCTTGCGCGGCGACTCCACTTTTTTGCCGGTTTACGAGCGCCTGGGCTTTTTTACAAGCGGCCCGGAGCAAGTCTTCTGGCGAAACGAATACGCGCGCCGCATGGAGGAATGGATGATAAAAGACCCGGATAACATCCCCGTGACGTATTACCGTTATATGGGGCTGATCTTGTACTATCTGAACCGAAACGAAGAGGCCGAAAAATTCCTGCTGAAAGGCGCCGGCATGACTAATTGGGAAGACCCGGTTTACTACAAACACCTGGGCACGGTGTATGAGGAACTGGGGCGTCAAGCCGATATGTGCCGATGTTTCGAAAAGTATTTTGAAGCGCAACCGAAAAATTTGGAGCACTATTCTGCTTTAACCATGTGTGGATATTATCCAAAAGTCCTGAAAGAAACCTTGAAGTGGTATCAACAGGATACGACACAGTTGGAGAGCCTGGATGCGCTGTGGTATTTGTATAGTGCAAACTATCAGTCCGATCGGCTTAAAAAGATAAACAGGAGGAGCATTGAAGTGATGGAATCTACGGGGATATACGATCAAAACCTGTTTACCAAAGGGAACTACTATTTTTGGTGTGGCAATCCCGACAAGGCAGAAGTAACGCTCAGGGAATACATTCATGGGGAGGAAGCAGCAGGCGATCAGGGCAGGATCAGCAGGCTCGGCGGAACAAACGGTCCGTACCATCAAATGGCCGGTGTGAAATTCGTTCAGCGAGACTGGAAAGAAGCCGAAGCCTGGTGGCTGAAACGCGATGCGTTGGATGGTGATACTACGGGCAATGGCTGGCGGCAATGGATTGCCTTCGTTCGCGGGCAAATGGATGAAGTGAGGCGCCTGGATTCGCTGGCCGGAATTCGCAATCAGGTTCCTGCCATTGAGAATTTATTTGCGGATATGTGGTTTCTGGCAACCGTCTACGATTTTTCCGATCTGGCTGTTAACCGTATGGAAAACGCGTTGCAATACTACCCTGGTCATCCCCTGCTTCAGTACCAACTCGCCCGCCTTTACTTTGCGCGAAAAAACGACTACATAAGAGCCGTGTCCCTGCTGGAACAGACAGTACAGTCGGACAGCACTTTTGCCGCCGCGCACTATCACCTGGCCACTGCCTGCGCCCACCTTGGCCGGAACACTGCGGCGCTGGAACACCTGCAAACGGCGCTGGAAAACGGTTATGCGGATTTTGAGGAACTTGCAGAGGATGTGGGGTGGGAACAATTACGGAAATCAGCGAAATACAAATCTTTAACGGATAAATATCTGAGCGATCAGGTAAAAGATTGAGGAAAATCCTGTCTTCAAACCAGTGCCGCTATCTTCGCCGCCAGCTCCCGCATTTCTTCCGCCGGGATATCCAGCGGTTCTTTAAACGCGAAATCCGCCATCGAATTCAGGGGGATGAGGTGCACGTGGGCGTGCGGCACTTCGAGGCCCACCACGGCCACGCCGATGCGTTTGCAGGGTACGGCCTGCCGCAGTGCGCGGGCCACTTTATTGGCAAACAGCATCAGGCCGGCCAGGCGCTCATCGTCCAGGTCGAAGATGTAATCGGTTTCTGCTTTGGGGATACAAAGCGTGTGGCCCTTGGCTTGCGGGCGCACGTCAAGGAAGGCCAGGTAATGTTCTGTTTCCGCTATTTTGTGACAGGGAATTTCTCCCTGTACGATGCGGGTGAATATGCTTGCCATAGTTTAACCGACGGAAATATCGACGACTTCAAATTCCATGATGCCGGCGGGGGTGGTAATTTTGGCCACTTCGCCTTTTTCCTTACCCAGCAATCCGGCGCCAATGGGCGACGACACCGATATTTTCATTTGTTTGGTGTCGGCTTCGGTTTCCGACACCAGTTTATAGGTGATCTGTTTACCCGTTTTCAGGTTTTTAATGGTGACGTTGGCCATGATAGCCACTTTGGAAGCATCCAACTGGCTTTCGTCGATCACGCGGGCATTGGCCAGCACGGTTTCCAGTTCGCTGATCTTCATTTCGAGCATGCCCTGTGCATCTTTCGCGGCGTCGTATTCCGCGTTTTCCGATAAATCGCCCTGTGCGCGGGCTTCTGCGATCGCGCGGGCGGCCTCTTTGCGGCCGGTCGTTTTTAACTCTTCCAATTCGGCTCTGAGCTTGTCATATCCGCCCTGCGTCAAATACGTGTAATTAGCCATAGTAAAAATATAAGCATAGAAAAAGCAGAAACGTTCCTACCGGTGGATAGAAACGTTTCTGCTATAAATGATGGTGCAAAGGTAAGGGTTAATGCAATAAGATAAAAATTTTCCTTATGCTTTTTCCTTTTGAAACAGCAAAATTGCCGCTTTACAGGTCGATCCGCAGGGCCACGTTGTGGATACCGTTGAAGACGTCGGTGTTGCGGTAGCCGTAATCGAGCGACATACGGGATTCCGAACCTTTGCGCAGCGGGAAGGAAACCGTGAGGCCGCCGCTAAATCCGTTGTCGAGGCTGGCTTCCACGCTGTTCTGGGAATCAAACTCGTATTTGTAGGCCGCGCGCAGGGCAAAATTTGAGCCGAGGGCAAATTCCAGACCGGCGCCTGCCAGGTCGCGCGAGAAGGCGTTGGAGGTAAAGTTGCCGAGCAGGGTGAGCCGGTTCGTTCTGCCGATCAGCCAGTCGTAAGAAGCGCCGAGGTTCAACTGCGAAGGCAAATCATATTCGGCGGTCCGCTGATAGTAGGTGATCGGGTATTCGAAGGTGGGGTTGGGCGATGGCAGTTGTTGCGACATGCCTTCGCCCGTGAACCGCATTTTGGAACCGACGTTGCGCAGCGAAATCCCGAATTTGAAGTTGTCGTTCGGGCCGGTCACATACTGTACCCCGGCATCGAGCGCGAATGCGCGGGCGCCGGCGTTGGCGATCGACTCATTCACAATTTTGACCATGATCCCCACGGAAACGCGGTTGGCAAAGAGATGCGAATAGGAAATGCCCATGTTGAAAAACGAAGGGCTGAAAGTAGCGCCCGTTCCTTCCGGGTTGTCAACGGTGGTCAGGTCGAATTCGCCCAGGTCGAAAGAAACCAGGCTTATGCCAAAAGCGCCGCTTTTACCAACACGCCGGGCCAGCCCAAGGGCATTCAGATTGATATCGGCGCCGTCGAGATAACGCGTATGGGCCAGCTGGATTTGGGTATTTTTAATCCGTGACACCCCGGCCACGTTGAGGAACAACGCATCCGTGCCGCTAACAAAAGAGGTGTTCAGCGTATGGAGGCCCGCGCTGCGCGCCCAGGGGTTGATCAACAGTTGGTTGGCGCCTGCCTCACCCTGACGGTCGGGGTTGCCGGCAAAAACGCTCCCTG
>JAKLJF010000186.1:4778-8534 GCA_023151335.1 Thermoanaerobaculia bacterium
TATTTATGATTCATAACCATAGAGAGATTGAATGTTAGTTGATTGTTGATTGGTTGATTGGTTGATTTGATGGCCCCGCACTCGGCCTCAAATCAACAAATCAACCAATCAACAAATCAACAAAATTTAAAGTCCAGACGGATCAAACTTCCTCGAAATCCCGAACCACTTGATCGTTCGTTCGCCCATGCCCGGCGCCTGCACCTGTATCAGGTACACGCCGCTGGCCACGGGGATGCCCTTGTTATTTTTCAAATCCCATTCGAGGGCGTCCGAGATTTGATCGTAGGGCGCGTACACTTCATCGCGTCTGTACTGCCGGATGAATTTGCCGTCGAGCGAATAGATCGTTACCGTGCATTTAGCCGGCAGGTTGGTGATCTTGATGGTGTTCGTAAACTGGCTGGTTTCGTACTGGGAGAACCCGTAGTATGGATTCGGCACCACTTTGATGGAGTCCAGCGAATTGGCGATTTGCACCTGGTCCAGTTCTTTCGCTTCTTTGTTTTCGAGCGTGAACTGATACACCGGATTGCCGCTCTTGCGCTTGTTATCCGAATCGTTGTACCAGGTTTCGAACGGTTTCGATACCCGCAGTTTGATGCGCGTTTCCGTCGGGATCAGGCCCTGGTTGAGCGACAACATCCGCGCCTCGGGCGCCAGTTGCAGCATACCGGCCCATGCGATATTTTTAATCTCCTGTACTTTGCCGATCGCCGAGGTGACTTTGCTGGCAAACCATTCCCGTGTCAGTTTACGGCGCAGGGCTTCGCAACCATCGTAATCCGTATACGATACATACACCCAATGCTGGCCGCCCAGGGCGTATTGGAAATAGAACTGCGGCCGGCCGTCTATGAAGAATGGACCGCGAACGGTCTGATCCGTTGGATTCCACAACATATCCCGACCCGTAAAAGCGGGATTCTTCTTGTTGTCATACATAGAGTTTTCGCCGAAGAAGATATTCAGACGGCGGCCCGTCAGCGCGTCGATCGCGTAGCCGGGGAACCACCCCATGCCGTAAATAGGTTTGCCGCGTTGCAAAGCAGGCACACTGTTATCCGTGGGGTTGACCGCGCCATCCGGATCGGGGTAGCCATCGCCGTTGGCGTCTCTTTTGCCCACAGACAAGGAGTAGCGCACGTCGAACATCTCCCGGATCTGATTGGGCGCCGGGCTTTCGGTAACAGGGGCCAGCGCGGTATCTTTTGGCGTGCTGGACTGGGTGTAATAATAAGATGCCGACTCGATCACTACGCAACGGCTCCATTTACTGGTGTCGGGGGTAAGTACGATATCCACGTTGGGCAAATTGGCCAGTTTGAGGTAACGGCTGCCGGCATCCGTCAGCGGGTTGCTGTTGCCGCCGATGGCCGAGCGGTTCAGTGAAGGCTGGTCGGAGGTCCAGGCCGGCGTATTCAAAATACCGTTGTGGTTGCCCAGTTCCCAATCGCAGAGGACGTAAGGCACGAACCAACCGTTACCAAGCTTGCTCAAACCTTGTTGGGGATCGTACTCCGCGTCGCGTTCGAGGGGCAGCGTTTTTACGAAATGGAATTCGCCGTCTTCGGCATTCGGCCAGCCACGCAACCAACGCAGGTTCGGGTCGGCGTATTCGATCTCCGCACCGATAGCGCCGTTGGTCGGGCCCGGATTGAGGAACGATTGCGGCGCTTTGAGGGCCCAGGTATAGGAACCCGTCATGGGCGCTTGCGCGATATTGACCGAAAATCCGAACTCTTCGACAATTTGCTCATTGATCTCCTGGATGGTGCGTTCCGAAGCGATAACCTGGCCATCCGGCAGACGGCGCAATTCCCAGCGGGCGGTTTTGTCCAGTTTAGTATCGCCGGGCGTGTCGTCCACAAAACGCAACTCGTAGGTGCCGTCCACCACCTCGAACGGGTTGAATACCGTAACGGTGATGGGGCCGCGACCATTCTTGTAAGTCAGGAAGGTATCCGGATTGGAACCATTGAAGAGCGAACCGGCAGTTGCCTCGTCGAGATCGACGAAGTTGTTGTTATTTCCACTGCCCTCCAGACGAGTGATGACCGGGCCGTCGCCATAGCTGGAACGCAGCGACTGATCCACGATAGGCCGCGGTATAACGGTGAAAATTTTGATCGGCCCGTCGGCGGCTTTCCGGCCGGACAGATACGGCCGTTGCTGGCCTTTTACCGTGCTGGTGTCATCCAGGGGATCGAATGTTTTGAAGTTGTTATACGCATAAGCAATCACGGCGTAATAGTATTTTTTGTGATTGACCAGGCGCTTGTCATTCCCCGTGGCAAATTTGTCGTCGGTGATGGAAAAGGTATGGCGCAAGCCGAGGTCTTGTCCGTCCACCTGAAGTTCGGGGTAAAAGATCTGGTTGTTGTTGTTGGGGTCGCGCAGTTCTATCCAGTTGTAAATAGAGGCAATGCCGTTCTTGATATCCACCTGGTACACGGGACGGGAAACGTCCGGGTTATCGAAGTCGGCATTGGTCACGTTCGGG
Source organism: Thermoanaerobaculia bacterium (assembly GCA_023151335.1). Taxonomy (GTDB): domain Bacteria; phylum Bacteroidota; class Bacteroidia; order Chitinophagales; family Saprospiraceae; genus M3007. Next base: position 7,282 of record JAKLJF010000186.1, read on the forward strand.
CTGATCAACTGATAAATGCGATAGCCTTCAAATTTGTATTTAACCAGTTCCCGGATGGCCGGGTCAGGACTAAATTTATATTCGTCCGGAGCCAGGAAGTCTACCTCTTCGTACTTTTCATTGAGGTTGTTCGAGTTGCCCTGGTTGGTGAGCACGGCTACCAGTTGCCGGTTCAGTTCTACCCAGTCCACGTTCGGGGCGTCGGGGCCGTCGAGCAGGTCGAAGCAGTTGTCGAACAGGCCCTGGGCCAGTTTATCGGCGCGGAAGATCTGTTCCAGGTCGGGGCAGGGATATTTAACATCCGGCACCCAGGGGATACCGATGATCAGTTCGTTCACGGCGCCGGGCAACAGGGAGAAGGGGCCCGAAGCCTGGAGTGTGCGCCGGTCGTAGCCCGGCAGGTTTGCCGTACACATCGACCAGCCATTGGGGTCGTTGGGCGGATCCTGCAGGGCGTATTTGGTGGGAACGCCCGAGTTATAACCGTCGCCGCCGTAGGTAAACGGAGCGCCGTCTCTCCAGGAGCCGGTCAGGTAGCGGTAGAACTCGATGGGCAGGTCCGGGTCGTGCGAATATGCCGGCGGGTTACCCTCGCTGGGGTTATTGTAATATACGAAGGAGGACAAGCCCAGTTCGTTGCCAAAAGTGTCCAGCGGGCCGCGGAAATAGTCGATCCCGATGATGGGCACATTGTTGCAATAAGTGTTCACCGCGGAACCGCCGGCGGAAGGACAATCGCATCCGGGTTCGCCGTCGGTAGCGTCCTTATTATAGGTGAACATCAGGCTTTTCGAACTGTCGCAACCAATATAGTCGTCTTTGTGGCAGCCCAGGTCGGGGTCGGCCCACATGGCAAAAAACGTGGAGTCGATCCGTTCTGTCGCGCGGTTGATCAGTTTGTACCGCTGGAAAGTCATATCGTTCAACTCGTCATTGGTCAGGTAGGAGAACGCCTGCACCTGTACCTCCATCTGGATGGGGTTGCCTTTGGTGCGTGCGTGGGGGGCGCCGCCGCCCTGGTCGTTATAGATCCAGAACACCATTTCATCGGGATAGCGGTCGAGCGGACATCCGCGGATCTCGATGGACGGGTAGTCGCCTTTCAGCGGATCGTAGTCGTTGTCGCCGTCGGCATCGTAAAAGCCGGCAAGTGCCTGTTGCGTGTAGGGCAGGTCGAATCCCCATACGTCGGCGAAATAAGGGTTGCCACGGGCGGGCCAGCCTTTCACGCCTTTGGGAATATCGTCGGGGTT
>JAKLJF010000187.1 GCA_023151335.1 Thermoanaerobaculia bacterium
TATAGATTCTATTCCTTGCAGGTGATTTTCTATTTTGAAGGTCTTTGCAATTTGCTCTCCGACGGTATATGCTTTTTGAGCCAAATCGGGAAAATGAGCAATAGCAGTCAGGAAGTTACATTTCATAGCCTCGTAATTATCTGGATCACCCAAAAGGAAGGCTTTTTCGCCCCCATGAATTTCATCGAACACGGGAATGTTACTGGTAAGAACCGGTAAGCCGGTCAGTAATGCTTCAAGTACTACATTACCAAAAGATTCGTGTGCGCTTGGAAATAAAAACAGGTCGGCGTTCTCATAAAAGGAAGCCACATCGTTTACCCAGCCGTGAAATATGATCCGGTCGCGATAGAGGCTGCTTTGGACTTGCGATTCCAGTTGCTCGCGCAGCATACCGTCGCCGGCAATATGCAGTTCGAGCCGGGGGTGTTGCGTCGCTACTTCCCCGAATAAGCGGAGCACCAGTTCTACGTTCTTTCCGGGATGAAGCCTGCCGATATAGGCGATACGCCGGAGTTCTTGTCGCAAAAATCGTTTCTCTAAGTAAGTATCCGTTACAAAGCCGTTATAAATGACTTTAGGTTCGATGGGTAAAACATCCCGGCGAAATATACCGGCGCTGTACCGGGAATTTGCAATAAAAGTTACCTTGAATAGAGAACTGATGAGCCAGGCGGTCTTTAGGTAAATTTTTTCTGTAAATGTTTTCCAGTATTTCGTCCCGTGAATATGGTAAATGGGATGTCGAACGCCGGCTAAAAGGGTGAGCAGGAGCGTGATGGGGCCGGTGCTCAGAATATGGAAAAGGTGACTTCTATGTTTCCGGCAATAAAAAAAATAATCGCGGTAACAGGCCCAATTGGTATCGGCGCCGGATTGAAATTGAATTTTTGGCGATTCGGAAATATGATTTTCGCAAGACCGAAGACTGTACAGGTATATGTTCCGTTCTTCCGCAAACCGGTTTGTATAATAAGATGCAAAAGACTCCGCTCCTCCCGGATAAGCCCTCCAAACAACGTAATGCACGGGAGTTTTGGATATAGATGGTTCGTCATTCACGTTAATAATGCCCAATCTTAAGTTTAATTTATAGCGTGTTTAATAGTCGATGTTCCTTTTCCTCCTCGTCCTGTTATTTAAACAATTTTTGTGCCCGAAAATCGTCTTGACAGACTTTTGCTACATTTGTCCCATGTTCTGGTTTGCCCGCATATTTGCCTTTTATATGTTCTTGCTTGGATGTCTGCCATGTGTAGACTTGGAGCATGACGGGCATTCGCAGCAAACCAGCCGCCAGCCTGTTTTCAAAACAGCCGATACGCAAGCCTGTGGGCATCATCACGGCTGCAACGACCTTTGTTCGCCGCTTTGCACCTGCGCCTGCTGCGGGTGCGTGACCACTTCCGTCAAAGAGCCTTTTTTAGAACCGCTTGTAGCCGGGCCTTTGGTTGAAGAAGTTCAAACAGGCTTCTTTTATCAAGCGCCCCTTTCCGCGGCGCATATCGCGGCCTTATTCCGTCCTCCGATACCACTGTTGGGTTAAGTCTTGCCCCGATCATGCCGCTTTACCGGCGTGACAGGGTTTTCCGCATTTGGCGTAACGCCGGATGCGGACGATGCCATTTTTCCAAACATCAACCCAACCGTCTCCATGTTAGACAGAATCATTCATTTTTCCATTCACCATAAACTCATCGTCGGGCTTTTTACGCTGGCACTGGTGATTTGGGGCAGTTTGTCTTTTATACGCCTGCCCCTCGACGCCGTGCCCGACATCACGAACAACCAGGTACAGGTTATCACCCAAGCCTCCACGCTGGGCGCCCAGGAAGTAGAACAATTTATTACCGCCCCGATCGAACTGGCCCTGGCCAATATTCCAAAAGTAGTGGAGCGGCGCTCCATTTCCCGTTCGGGTTTGTCGGTTATCACCGTCGTTTTTAAAGACGATGCGGATATATACTGGGCGCGCCAGCAAGTTTCGGAAGGTTTGAAAGAAGCACAGGATGCAATACCCCAAGGGATGGCAGAGCCGTTCTTAGCCCCGATCACTACCGGTCTCGGCGAGATTTACCATTACACGATCCATCCGAAAAAGGGATTCGAGGACAAATACACGGCCACCGACCTGCGCACCTTGCAGGATTGGGTCGTCAAGCGCCAACTCGCAGGGACGCCCGGCGTAGCCGAGGTAAGCGGCTGGGGCGGTTTCGTGAAACAATACGAACTCGCCGTGGATCCCGACAAACTCAACGCCCTGAATCTCACCATGCCCGACGTATTCCAGGCCCTGGAACGGAATAATGAAAACACGGGCGGCTCGTATATCGAAAAAGGCAGCAATCTCTACTTCATCCGGGGCATCGGCCTGGTGAAAACCTTGCAGGACATCGAGCGCATCGTCGTCACTACCCGCAACGGCATTCCGGTGCTGGTACGCGATGTAGGCACGGTGCAATTCGGCAGCGTTAACCGGCTCGGCGCCGTCACCCGAAACGGCGAAGGAGAAGTGGTCGCCGGCATCACGCTCATGCTCAAAGGAGACAACTTCGTGGAGGTAAGCCGCCGGGTGAAAGAACGGATCGCCATCGTTCAGCAATCCTTGCCCGAAGGCGTGGTGATCGAGCCTTTTATCGACCGCACGGAGTTGGTCGGGCGCACCATCGGCACGGTGGAAAAAAACCTCCTGGAAGGGGGACTTATCGTGGTATTCTGAACCTTTTCGGCGTTTCGGGCAACCTGATGTCGCTCGGCGCCATCGACTTCGGTTTATTAGTGGACGGCACGGTTATCATCGTGGAGGCTATCGTGCATCGCATCACGGGCAGCCAACTTTTCCCGGGAGTTGCGCGGCTGACCCAGCGGCAAATGGACAAAGAGGTTTATACGGCCGCGTCCAAAATCAGAAACAGCGCGGCGTTCGGGGAAATCATCATCCTCATCGTTTATCTCCCGATACTTTCGCTGGTCGGCATCGAAGGCAAAATGTTCCGACCGATGGCCCAAACGGTCGGTTTTGCCATATTCGGCGCCTTCATCCTTTCGCTGACGTGGGTACCGATGGCCGCCGCCTTGTTTTTGAGTAAGCAAACGACGCACAAAGCCAACGTGTCGGATCGCATCATGGCGTTTTTCCAAATGCTTTACGAACCGGCCCTGGAACGTGTTTTGCATTGGAAAAAATTGACCGTGGGTATTTCCGCACTCTTGTTCGCGCTGGCGCTGTGGGGATTTTCCCGCATGGGCGGCGAGTTTATCCCCACGCTGGAAGAAGGAGACCTGACCGTCGAATTTAGCATGATGCAAGGCACTTCGCTGTCGCAAATGGTGGAAAGCACGACCAAGGCCGAAGAAATTTTGATAAAAAACTTCCCGGAAGTGAAGCAGGTGGTGAGTCGTATCGGCTCGGCCGAAATTCCTACCGATCCGATGCCCGTGGAACGCGCGGACATCATGGTGGCCATGAAGCCGAAAGAGACCTGGCGCGAAGAAGTATGCGACCGGGAAGAAATGCAGGAAGCGATGGAGGAGGCGCTTTCGGTGCTTCCGGGCGTGAATATCGAATTGACGCAGCCGATGCAAATGCGTTTCAACGAACTGATGACCGGTATCCGGCAGGATGTGGCCATCAAAATCTTCGGCGACGACCTCGACGTGCTGGCCGACCAGGCCGCCGAAGTCGCCCGGCTCATCGCCCCGGTAGCGGGCGTGACCGAACCGACGCTGGAAAAAGTGCGCGGCCTGCCGCAAGTACAAGTCACGTATGACCGGGACCGCCTGGCCCAATTCGGGCTGAACGTGGCCGACATCAATATGATTGTCAAAACGGCTTATGCGGGCAGTACAGCCGGCGTGGTGTACGAAGGCGAAAAACGCTTCGACCTGGTGGTTCGACTCGAACGCGGCCTGCGCACCGACCTGGCCAACCTCGAAAACCTGTACATCCCCACGCCCGACGGTCAGAAAGTACCGCTCAGCCAGGTAGCCGCCATCGAATACAAGGAAGCCCCCGCACAGGTGAGCCGTGAGAGCGGGCAGCGGCGTATATTCGTGGGGTTCAACGTGCGCGGGCGCGACGTGGAAAGCGTAGTAGAAGAAATCGAAGGCATTTTGCAAAAAAACTTCCGATTGCCGAGCGGTTATTACTACACTTTCGGCGGCCAGTTTCAAAACCTCCGCCTCGCGGAGGAGCGGCTTTCCGTGGCCGTTCCGGTGGCCTTGGCCCTGATTTTTGCCTTGTTGTTTTTCACGTTCCGGTCCGTCAGTCAGTCCTTTTTGATTTTCACCGCCGTACCGCTGTCGGCCATCGGCGGCGTGGCGGCGCTGGCGGTTCGGGGCATGCCGTTTTCGATTTCGGCAGGCGTTGGTTTTATCGCACTTTTCGGCGTGGCGGTGTTGAACGGTATTGTCCTGATCGGCTATTTCAACCAACTGAAATCGGAAGGCGTGACCGGCGTGTTCGAAAGGGTGCGGCAAGGCACCCGCGTTCGGCTTCGTCCGGTTATCATGACGGCGGCGGTGGCTTCGCTGGGCTTTTTGCCGATGGCCTTGTCCACCGGCGACGGAGCGGAAGTGCAGCGCCCGCTGGCGACAGTGGTCATCGGAGGGCTTATTTCGGCCACACTGCTCACGCTGCTCGTATTGCCGTGCCTGTACGTTTATTTCGAAAAATGGTTCGGCAAGGGAATGAAGCCGGTAGTGGCGTCGCTGGCCATTCTTGCCCTGGTGCTTTTCCCAAAAACAGGAGCGGCTCAAACGGCGCTGACCTTGGATGAAGCCATCGCCCAGGCCCAAGCCAACAACCTGCAAATTAAAACCGGGACCTACCAGGTTCAACTGCAACAAACGTTGCGCGGCGCGGCTTATGAAATGCCGAAAACGAATTTCAGCGCGCAACTGGGACAGTACAATTCCAGGCAATTCGACCAGGGCTTCGGCCTCGTGCAGGAAATTCCCAATCCGCGTAACCGGAAAGCCGGTTTGGCGCTTGCCAACACCAATATCCGCGCCGCCGAACTCGCGCTGACCGTCACGACCAACGACCTGGCCTACGAGGTGCGCTCGGCCTGGTATGAACTGGTTTATCTGTTTGAAAAACGGCGGCTTTTGCAAAGCCAGGATACGCTTTTGGCGGGATTTGTCAAAGCAGCGGACGCCCGTGTGCGCACCGGGGAAACGAACAGCCTGGAAAGAGCAACCGCCGAAGCGCAACTGGGGGAAATCCGCAACCAATTGGCCCGGGTTACCGCCGACATTCAAATCGCCCAGGTGCGGTTGCAAACGCTGCTCAACGCCGCCCAACCGGTGAGCATTCCGCCCGATGCCCGCTTAGGCAAAAGGACTTTGCCCGATTTCGCGGCCGGCGCGTCCGACAACCCCGCCCTGGCCTGGTTTCGCCAGCAAGTTGCGCTTAGCCAGGCTTCGACCGGTGTGGAACAAGCACGCCTGGCGCCGGATTTCAGCATCGGCTACCTCAACCAGTCGCTTAATTCCGTCGAACCAGGCGCCGATCCGCGCTACGCCTCGGGCGACCGCTTTCACGTCGTGCAGGTCGGCATCGCCGTTCCTATTTTTCGCAAGACGCAAAAGAATCGCGTCGCGGCGGCAAGGATCGCGGAGCAAATCGCGCAGACCAACCTGGAAGCGCGGACGATCCAACTCGAAGGACAGTACCGGCAAGCCCTCCAGGAATACGAAAAACAGCGCGTTTCGTTGGACTACTACGAAAAAACCGCGCTGCCTACCGCCGAGCTCTTGCTGACCAACGCCCAAAAAGCATTCCGTGCCGGCGATGTTGGCTACCTCGAATATGCCCAGGCGCTCGGCCGCGCCAACGACATCCGGCTCGGCTACCTGGACGCGCTCGACGCGTTCAATCGGGCGGTTATCGACATCGAATGGCTGGCCGGGAAATAACCCGCCGGCGAGTTTGCTTTTCACCTTTTCAACATCATTTAAAAATAAAAGACAATGAAATTTTTGCATCATATATTCTTCGCCATGACGCTCGCCGCCGTCCTGCTGTCGGCAGGCTGCGGGGGCAAAAAAGCCGCTCCAGAGGCTGGATCGGAAGAAAGCGAACACCACGAAGGCGAAGAACAAGAAGTGGCGCTGACAAGCGACCAGTACAAAATAGCGGGTATCGAAATCGGCAAGGTGGAGACCCGACCGCTTTCCGGCACGGTGAAGGTGAACGGCGTGTTGGATGTGCCGCCGCAAAACCTCGTGAGCATCAGCGCGCCCGCGCCGGGTTTTTTGAAAAAATCGGACTTGTTGCAGGGTACGCGCGTCCGCAAAGGCGAGGTCATCGCGGTGTTGCGCAACCCGGAATTCATCACCGAGCAGCAGGCTTACCTCGAAACCCGGCAAGAACTCGCCGCCGCGCGCGGCCAATTGGAGTATGCCGAGGCCGAGTACAAACGCCAGGAGGAGCTTGCCCGCGAAAACGTGAATGCCGGCAAAACCCTGCAAGCGGCCAAAGCCGAGTACACCATGCTGAAGGCCAAAGTTGCAGGCTTGGAAGCCAAAACGGGTGGCCAACGGGCGCGGCTCAAATTGCTCGGCATCGACCCCGACCCCCTTTCGCCCGATAATTTTCAGAGCGAAATCAGCCTTTACTCTCCCGCCAACGGCTATGTGACGGAAGTGAACGTGAATGCGGGCAAATACGTGGGAAGCACGGAGGTCATGTTCAAAATAGCCGACACGGAACACCTGCACGCCGAACTGACCGTGTTTGAAAAAGACATTCTCAAACTCAAAGTCGGGCAGAAAGTGCGCTTCACACTCGCCAATGAAACACGGGAGCGCACGGCGACCATTTACCTTTTCGGGCGCGAAATAAGCCCTGGCCGCAGCATCCGGGTACACTGCCATCTGGACAAAGAGGATACCGATCTGCTGCCCGGAATGTACTTCAAAGCCTCGGTCGAAACGGGCGCTTCTCCCGTGCCGGCCTTGCCCGAAGCGGCGCTCGTAAGCAGCGAGGGCAAAGACTACATTTTCGTAGAAGAACCGGAGGGAGCGCCTAAACCCGAAGCCCATGAGCACGAAAAGGGCGAAGCTGCCCACGATGCCGAAAAAGAAGAACACGACCACGACGGGGGTGAAAAAGAAACGCATGGAGCGCGCCACTTCCGAATGGTGGAAGTGAAACGCGGCGTGACCGACGGCGGCTGGGTGGAAGTGTTGTTGCCGGAAGACTTCGATTTGGCGAACGGCAGGGTCGTGGTGAAGGGCGCTTTTTACCTCCTGTCCGCCTCCAAGGCGGCGGCTCAGGGCGAAGAAGGACACGCACACTGAGCAAAATAGTTTTTCGTCTAATGTTTATACCGGTTCGGCAGCCCTTTCGAGGGGAATTGTTTTTTCCTTTTCGGAGGGCTGCTTTTTTCAAATGTCCAAATGTAAAGCAGTAGTTTTCTAACATCCGGCAGCCCGCCCGGAGAGCGAGAGTTGTTTTTCGGGCGGCTGCTTTAGAACCTAGTGAGATATGTTAAAACTAAAAAGTGCATCTGGTTGGTTGACTTCCGGAGTTTTGGCCCTGTTCGCGCCGTTCATTTGTTGCATCGGCCCGATACTGGCACTGGTTTTCGGGGCGAGTGCTGCCACTTCTGCCACGGCGTTCACGGAGCGGTATCGCTGGTTGTTTTTCGGGCTGGCGGCAGTATCGTTTGGATATGCCGGCCGGAAATTGTTTTACCAAAAAAGGCAAAAAATCGGCCAGCCAATTCAGCAGTCTTTGCTTACCTGCCCACAATGCGGACACCAAAAAACGGAGACCATGCCCACCGATGCCTGCCAATTTTTTTACGAATGCGAAAACTGCAAAACGCTCCTGAAACCCAAGGTGGGTGATTGCTGTGTGTTTTGCTCTTACGGAACAGTCAAATGCCCGCCGGTTCAGGCAGGAGACAAAAATTGTTGTTGAAAATGGAAAAAACTCCCCACGTCCACACCTACGACGAGCAAGGCCGCATGACCTGCTGTACGCTCGAAGAAAAAATACAGATGGAATCCGGCCTGCCGATGCTGATAACACATGCTGCAGGCGACGGACATGACCACGAAGGCGGCGCGGCGCATAGCCCCTGGCGCGATTATCTTCCTGCCATAGCCAGCCTTGTGCTGTTACTCGGCGGCATCGCGCTGGATGAGTACATCCAGCCGGGGTTTTTCAAAGGCTGGGTACGCTTGGTCTGGTACCTGGCAGCCTACCTCCCCGTCGGTTTGCCCGTGCTGAAGGAAGCCTTGCAGGCTATCGGCAAAGGCGAGTTTTTTACGGAATTTTTGCTGATGAGCATCGCCACGGCCGGCGCGTTCGCCATCGGCGAGTACCCGGAAGGCGTGGCCGTGATGCTGTTTTACTCGGTGGGCGAGTTGTTTCAAACGGCGGCGGTGCGCCGCGCCAAAAGCAATATCAAGGCCCTGCTCGATGTGCGACCCGATACGGCGGAAGCGCTTAAAAACGGCGCCTGGGTTGTCGTTAAGCCCGATCAGGTGGACGTAGG
>JAKLJF010000188.1 GCA_023151335.1 Thermoanaerobaculia bacterium
CCTCTTGTCAGTTTTGGATGGCGTATCTTATCACACAACCAATTCATCTGACCAGACCATGCACTTTACTTTCGGAAAAATCGCCCTGACCGGCACGGTGAGCTTCGCCGCGCTGCTGTTCCTCAGTTTCCAGTCCGCCCGCCCGGCTGCCGAGGCCAAACCCAGCCCCAGATTGCTCGACCCGGCCAACCACACCCTTGTGCTGATTGACCACCAGCCGCAGATGGCCTTCGCTACCCAGTCGCACCACTTCGGTCGCGGCCAAATCGTTCAGCGGGCCTGTTTTTTCGGAAATCACCGATGTGTTCCCCAACGAAAAGATTATTGACCGCACTACGATGAACACCTGGGAGGATGTGAACGCCTACCGCGCCATCACGGGCAAAGGCAAGAAAAAAATCGTTTTCGCCGGGCTATGGACGGAAGTCTGCATCGTTGGCCCGGTGCTGAGTGCGCTCGCCGAGGGCTACGAGGTATATTTCATTGCCGATGCTTGCGGCGGGGTCAGTAAAGAAGCCCACGACATGGCCGTGCAGCGCATGATTCAGGCCGGCGCCCAACCTATGACCAGCCTCCAGTACCTGCTCGAACTGCAACGCGACTGGGCGCGCGGCGCCACCTACGACGCCGTCAATGACATCGCCAAACACCACGGTGGCGGTTACGGACTCGGCATCAAGTATGCCAAAGAAATGTTCAACGCACAGGAAGGCAAGAAATAAAACACTATGCGACACCTCATTTTCTCCTTCGCGTGGTGGATCGCCTCTACGGGGCTGGCAGCGCAAACTGCCGGCCCCGCCCAGGCGGATTTGCTGATCCTGAATGCCAAAATCGCCACGCTCGACCCGGCGCAGCCCGAAGCAGAGGCTATTGCCATTGCCGGTAACACCATCCTGAAAGTTGGCTCGAATACCGAACTCGCTGCCCTGCGCGGCCCCAACACCCGGACGGTGGACGCCGGGGGCCGCCGCCTGATTCCAGGCTTGTTCGACAGCCACCTGCACGTCATTCGCGGCGGGCGTTTTTACAATGCCGAACTGCGCTGGGACGGCGTGCGCAGCCTTTCCCGCGCCCTGCAGATGTTGCGCGAACAGGCCCGCCGTACCCCGCCGGGCCAGTGGGTACGCGTGGTGGGCGGCTGGAGCCCTTACCAATTCGCCGAAAAACGCTTCCCCACGCTCGCCGAGATCAACAAGGCCACGGGCAATGTACCCGCCTTTATCCTCTATCTGTACGGGCACGCTTATGTGAACCAAGCCGGTTTGCAAAAACTGGGTATCGACGAGAACACCCCCAGCCCGACCGGTGGCCTCATCGAAAAAGGCGCAGACGGAAAGCCGACCGGTCTGCTCGTGGCCGAACCCAACGCCTTTCTGCTGTATTCGACGCTGGCCAGGCTGCCCGAACTGAGCGAGGCGGAAAAGTTCAACTCCACCCGCCGGTTCATGCTCGAACTCAACCGCCTCGGCCTTACCGCCGTGATGGATGCCGGCGGGGGATTCCAGAACTTCCCCGACGACTACGGCATCACCGATTCACTCTGCTCGGTAAACGGTCTCACGCTGCGATTGCCCTACTACCTGTTTGCTCAAAAAGCGGGCAGGGAACTCGACGACTATGGCCGCTGGATCCGCTCGGTGGAAATTGAACAAGGCTGCGACGACCACGAGCACGGATTGGAATACTACGTGCAGGGCGGGGGCGAAAACCTCGTGGCGAGCGCGGCGGATTTTGAGAACTTCGACCAGCCCCGGCCCGAACTCAGCCCCGCTATGGAAGGGCAGTTGAAAGCCGTGTTGAGTTTGCTCGTGAAAAACCGCTGGCCCTTCCGCATCCACGCCACCTACAACGAGAGCATCACGCGGTTTCTCAACGTCATAGAAGAAATCAACCGCGATACGCCGCTGGATGGCCTGCTTTGGTTTTTCGATCATGCGGAGACTATCTCGGAGGAAAACCTGCGGCGTGTAAAAGCCCTTGGCGGCGGTATTGCCGTGCAATACCGCATGGCATTCCAGGGCGAGAGCTTTATCCGCCGCTACGGCAAAAAAGCCGCCGAAGCCACCCCGCCCGTCAAAAAAATGCTCGACCTGGGCATCCCGGTCGGCATGGGCTCCGATGGCACCCGGGTCAGTTCGTTCAATCCCTGGATCGGCCTGTACTGGCTCACGACCGGAAAAACCGTCGGCGGCACGGCACACACCGGCCCTCAAAACCTGCTCGACCGCCATACCGCGCTCCGCCTCTACACCCAGGGCAGCGCCCAACTGGTGGGCCTGCATAAAGACCGGGGCATGCTGAAAGCAGGCTACCTCGCCGACCTCTGCCTGCTGTCAGACGACTATTTCCAGGTGCGCGACGAGGATATGCTGCAACTCGAATCCGTGCTGACCATCGTGGACGGCAAAGTGGTGTACGGCGCGGGCGCATTCAGCCACCTCGCCCCGCCCATTCCCGAGGCCATTCCGGCCTGGTCGCCGGTCAACTTTTACGGTGGCTATCAGAAAAAATGAATGGAAACCCAGTGTCACTACTGTGATACCGATCCGCCGTTTTCGACCATGGGAAAAGTACTCCTGCTGCTGCTGCTGCTGTGCGCCTCTGGCGGTTTTTGCCCCAAAACCGCCGCGCAGCAGTTGCCCGCCTTCAAGGGTTTGCGCTACGAAGAGGACTATAGTTTTTTACAACACGACAGCACGGATCATTGGTACAAAAACCTGAAATACAGCCGGTTCGGGAAAAAGCAAAATCACTTCCGCTCTTTGGGCGGCGAACTGCGCTGGCAATACCAGTTTTATAAAAACGAAGAATGGGGCGACCTGCCGCCCGACAACGATGGTTTCCTGTATCTCCGCAACCTCGTACACGCCGATTTTCATTTTGGGAAACAGTCGCGGCTGTTCGTCCAGATGAAAAGCAACTTTATGGCCGGACGGCCGCAGCCGCCGCGCCAGATTGACGAAAACCAGTTGGACCTCCATCAATTTTTCAGCGACTTTTCCCTCGGGAAATGGCGCGCGCGCCTGGGCCGGCAAGAGTTTTTGTTCGGCGCTCAGCGCATCGTAGCCGTGCGCGAAGGCCCGAACAACCGCCAAACGTTCGACGCCGCGCGGCTCACCCGGCAATCGGGGCGCTTTCGCGCCGACGCCTTCCTCGCCCGTGCCGTGACCGACCGGCCCGGCATATTCGACGACGGCATCGTACCGCCCGGCGCTTCGTTGTGGGGGCTCTATACGGCAACCAACCAGGTCCGTTTTTTGAACAATGCGGAGCTCTACTATCTCGGTTTTTACACCGAAAACGCCGTTTTCGACGACGGCAGGGGCCGCGAACGGCGGCATTCCATCGGCGCCCGGATATGGGGGGAACGCGGGGCGTGGCAGTACGATGGCGAGGCCTTGTACCAGTTTGGCAATTTTCAGGACAAAAAGATCAGGGCCTACACCGCTTCGCTGCACCTGCGCTACACCCTCACTTCGGTGAAAAACCGCCCGGTACTGGCGGTAAAAACTGAAATCATCAGCGGCGACCGCACCCACGACGACGAGGCCTTGCACACCTTCAATCCGCTCTTTCCGCGAGGGGCTTATTTTGGTTTGGCCGCCCTCATCGGACCGGCTAACCTGATGGATTTCCACCCTTCCATCGAGTGGCCCTTGGGCCAAAACTGGCTCTTCGGTATAGATTACGACCTCTTTTGGCGGCATAGCCTGCACGACGGCATCTACGGGCCCAATGTGCGGCCCATTTATTCGGGGCGCAATACCTCGGCTTATCACATCGGCAACCAGCTGGGGGTCAATCTCGCCTGGGAACCGAACCGGCATCTAACGATTCAGGCCGAAGCGACCTGGTTTGAGGCGGGGGCCTACCTGCGGGAAGTGAGCGCGGGAAAAGACGTCCTGTTCACGGCAATTACGGCACAGTGGAAGTATTGACCCCTGCCGCCGCCGCGGGTCACCGACAGTCATTTTTGTTGAACCAATCGTTACTCATGCAACCCCTTCCCCCGGAAAATCAGCGGCAGGCATTTTTCAATCCGCGCCTCGCGGGTTTTGGCTTGTTTGGGCGCGGAAAAATGCAGCAGGTAGCCGTGTTGCCGGCCCGGGGTCAGGGCCTGGAAAGCGGCTTTCAGGGCTGGGCTTTCGTCCAGTTTCCGTTGAAATTCTTCCGGTACGGCGTATTCCGCTGTTTTTTTAAAAGTGGCTTTCAGGCCCGCTTTTTCCACTTCCATGGCTTCGAAGATATACGTTTTGAGGAGGGGCTCCAGGGCCTCAATGTCCCGAACGTGGGTAAAACGAATCACCCGCCCCGACTGCGTATTTTCTCCGGGCCGGCTCAGTATTCCCGCTTCGTCGTGCAGCAGGGCGCCTTTGAAAAAACTGAGCACGCAGTAGTCGTTGAAAGCGCCGATCATCACCACGTTGCTGTTTTCAAGCGTGTACACCGGATGCCCCCACTTCAATACTTCGGTCAGCCCGCAGTCGAGCGCGATCGCCCGGAGTTTGGCCAGTTCGGGCTGCCATTGGTGAACTTTGCAGTCGGGCGTGTCAAATTTCGGGCAACGCCCGCAGCCGGAGGTGAAAAAGGCGTCGACGGTAGTAACCATGTCGTATGTTTATTGAACGGGTGGAATCATTTTGCCGCTATCTTTTCCAATTGATTGTGTGCCATGTTGATGCCGTGGGCGAATGGCATTTTCAACAGTTGATCTCTGAGTTCGACCGATTTAAATATGATATGCATAGTGAGTTTGCTGGTGTTGTCGGTCAGTTTTTCAAAGGTCAGAAACTCCAGCTGGACGGCGAAAGGGGAATTTTCCATTTCGAAAGTCCGGGTGATTTTCCGGTCCGGTTCAAATTCGTGGAACACCCCGTTAGCCCGAAATACCACTTCTCCCCGGGCGTCGGTCGTTTCAAATTGCCAGCTGCCGTGTCTGGCGCCTTCCAGTTTCAGCACCTTCGTGCCCATCCATTGTTCCACGATTTCAGGCGCCGTATGCGCCCTGAAAAGCAATTCGACGGGCAGATCGAATTCCCTGGTGATCAGCAATTCCTGTTTGCCCGCCTCGGCATGCACCCGTGTCTTTCGTTCCATGTTATTTGTTTGTGTGGAGTTTTATCATGACCGCTTCCAGTTTGTCGAACCGCTCGTCCCACATCCTGCGGAAAGGTTCGATGAAATCGGCTATTTCCTTCATTTTCACAGCATTGAGGTGATAGTAGATTTCTCTCCCGTTTTGCTCTTGCTCCAGGAGTTCACATTCGGTTAGTATCTGCAGGTGTTTTGACACGGTGGGGCGTGCCGTGTCAAAATTGGCCGCGATCGCCCCGGCAGTCATTGATTGTGACGCGAGCAACAGTAAAATAGCCCTTCTGGTGGGGTCGGCAATTGCCTGGAAAACGTCTCTGCGTAAATTCATTATGTAGCCATTTGACTGCAAATATACGTGTAGTCATTTGGCTACAAAATTTTTTGTGAAAAATTTTTCCGGTCAGGACGAAATGGTTGGCTCCCAATGATTTGAAATTTGTCCAAAGGGTGGTGATCACGAGGGAGGATTTTAACCGCCAAAAAGCGCATTCTGCAAATACAAACCACTTACCGCACCCTACTCAATTCCATCCGGTAAACCCACCAATCCGGGCAGACGGCCGCTTTGCGCGAGGCGCGGCGGCAATTGGGGCTGACCTGTTGGAGCATCTGGCGGCATATCGTGGAATAGGAGCAGGGCGGCGAAGAAGTTGAAAAGGCCTTTGTAATAGCTGCTCATTTTTTCACCAACTGGTCAATCATGCCATTAAAAATAAAGAAGTGGAATGGCAGCACAGCGTACCAATAGGCCCGCCCCCACAGCCCGCGGGGCCGGAAGGTGGCCGTTTGGCAAAGCGCCGGGGCATTGTTTTTTTCAACAATTTTAAACTCCAGCCATGCTTCGCCGGGCAGTTTCATTTCGGCGAAAAGCAGCAGTCGCTGCTGCGCCCGGTCGGCGACAAGTACCCGCCAGAAGTCGAGGGAATCGCCGGGACTGAGTTTGTCGGGGTGGGTACGACCCCGCCGCAGGCCGACGCCGCCCAATATTTTGTCGAGCAAGCCCCGTATTTTCCAGAGCCAGTTGCCGTAGTACCAGCCTGTTTCGCCGCCGATGCGCCAGATGCGGTCGAGGGTATGTTCCCGGCTGTTCCGTAGGGGGCGGCATTTTTCGTCCTTGAAACAGCCGTGGGTAGGCACTTCGACGCACTGCATGAGTTGGGGATTGGCGTCGAAAGAGACGAAAGCGTCCTTCCAGCTGCTCAGCACCATGTTTTGCCCGATGCGGAGGAAGGCCAGACGCACGGCTTCCTTGTAGGGCAACAGTTCAATGCCCAATTCAGCGGCCAGGTTGTTGGGGCGGCACACAACGTTGACTTTCATGCTGTCCACAAGGTTTACAGCCAGGTGATAGGAAGTGGCGGTGATGAAATACAACCAATAAGAGGAAAGTTTGGGGGTCATAATGGGCACTGTCCAGATATGACGGCGCAAGCGCCGGACTTCGGCGAATTGCAACAGCATCTGCTTGTACGAAAGCACCTCCGGCCCGCCAATATCGTAATCGTGGCCGTAAGTGTGCGCCTTGTCCATAACGCCTGTGAGGAACTGCAATACGTTGCGGATGGCAATGGGCTGGCAAAGCGTATTGAGCCAGCGGGGAGCAATCATCACGGGCAGTTTTTCCACCAGGTCGCGGATAATTTCGAACGATGCGCTGCCTGATCCGACGATGATGCCCGCTCGCAGCACGGTGACGGGTACCGGGCCGCTTTGCAGGATTTTTTCCACCCCGAAACGGCTGCTCAGGTGTTCGGAAAGGTCGGCCTCGTTCACAATACCGCTCAGATAGATGATTTGCCGGCAGGCCGTGCGGCCCACCAGGCTGGCGAAATTTTCGGCCGTGCGGGCTTCCATGGCGGCAAAATCGCCCTTGCTGCTCATGGAGTGGATGAGAAAAAAGGCCACGTCGAGATCAGGCGGAAAGGCAGTCGTTTCGTCGGGCTGGAGGAAGTCCACTTCTATGATATGGATGCGCGCATGTTGCTGCCTGTCAAAGCGGCGGCGGTTGCGGACGCAGCAATAAACGTCGTGCCCCTGTTCGAGTAGTACGGGAAGCAATCGCTGGCCGATATATCCGTTAGCGCCTGTGAGCAGTATTTTCATACTTTGGTAAACAAGGTTTGGCCAGAAAGGTTAGGTCTGCCCCAAATACCTGACCACCCGCCACTCCAGCCACCCCAGCCCGCCGATAAACCCCATTTCCAGCAGAAAACACGCTACCCCCCAGGCGTTGTTATGCCGGGTAAAAGTACCACAGGAGCGAAATGCCCGCGGTCAGGGCCGCTATACCGTCAATATGCAGCAGGCGGTCGAGGGAAATTTTCATACTTTTGTGCATAAAAAAGATGAAAGCCATCGGAATGAGCAAACATTTCATCTTATCAGGATTAGCAGCCACTGTCGTCAATCTTTTAATGAACGCGGGCGCTTATTTCCTTTTTTTAAAAGATGTTTTTGAAGCAAATCCGCCCGTATCCGCGGCGTTCTACGAACAATTGGTACGGCCGCCCGGCCAATTGATCGGTTGGGCAATGGCCGCTACCTCACTGACAATGGGCTTTTTTATCGCTACCGTCATTCAATGGTCGGGCGCAAGAACCTTCGTTTCGGGCTTGAAAAAGGGCGTCATCGTCGGCGTTCTTTTTTGGAGCTCCGTCAATTTTGGGCTGTATGCATCCTCCAACCATTTTTCTCAAACCGGCGTCCTTGCAGATTTGCCTTGCAGTGCTTTAGCAATGACTATGGCTGCCGCGGTTGCGGCCTGGGTATTGGGGAAGGAGAACAGATAAAACGCTGAAGGGTAAGAAATGACGCTTTGGGTAAAAATATTAACCTCGCTGGGCAGCCTTGTATCCATAGGCTTTGGGGTATGGCATTTTTTTGTGCCCAAAATATGGAACTGGTATGCTTACATTGATCCTTCGGCGACTGAACTTGCACTGGCAGTCAGGGCAATAAACCTGTTTTTCTCCCTTTCGCTTGTGTTGTTCGGCGCGGCCAATTTGCTTGTCGTGTATAACGCCCCGCGAGAAAGGTTTTCCCTGATGGTGTTGCTTTCCACATCGTGCGTTTTATGGGCAACACGTTCCATCTGGCAACTATTGTATCCGCAAGGCTCCTTCCAGACAGCCCTTCAATACGGTTTGTTATTGATATTTGTATTGGTGTTTTTCTGTTTTGCCTTTTCGCTATGGCTTGTGGCAGCTTACCCCGCCGATCCTGCGCAACGGTGAAAACTTCGGCCGCCCCCCTTTCACTCCTGCGCAAACCTTAACACTTCTTCCACAAACTCCCGGTGATTGGCCAAGCGGGGCACCTTGTTCTGGCTGCCGAATTTGCCGCGGGCTTTCATCCAGCGGTGGAAAGTGCCGGGC
>JAKLJF010000189.1:0-2591 GCA_023151335.1 Thermoanaerobaculia bacterium
AGAAGGCCGCTGGGTGGCAATGATCAGGTGGATGCCCACGGCGCGCGACAGCTGGGCCAGGCGTCCGATCGGGAGTTCCACTTCCTTTCCGGCGGTCATGATCAGGTCGGCAAACTCGTCGATCACCAGCACGATATAGGGCAGGAAACGGTGACCTTTGAGCGGATTGAGGCGGCGGGCCACGAACTTGTCGTTGTACTCGGCGATATTGCGCACTTCGGCGCGTTTAAGCAGGTCGTAACGCGCTTCCATCTCGATGATGAGCGAGTTGAGCGTTTGCACCACTTTTTGGGTTTCCGTCACGATTGGCTCTACCTGATCGGGCAAAAAACTAAGGAAGTGGTTTTCCAGGCGCGCATAGGGGAACAACTCTACTTTTTTCGGGTCGATCAGGATCAGTTTGACCTGTGAAGGGTGTTTTTTATAGAGCAGCGACATCAGGATCACGTTGATCCCCACGGATTTACCCTGTCCAGTAGCGCCGGCTACGAGCAGGTGTGGCATTTTGGTCAGGTCGGCCACGAACACTTCGTTCTGGATGTTTTTGCCCAGGGCCACGGGCAGCTCCATTTTGGCGCGTTTGAAGCGCTCGTCCATGAGCACGTCGCGGATACCCACGGTCAGGCGTTTTTTATTCGGCACTTCGATACCGATGGTGCCTTTGCCGGGGATGGGCGCGATGATGCGGATGCCGAGTGCCGAGAGGTTGAGCGCGATGTCGTCTTCCAGGTTTTTGATCTTCGAAATGCGGATGCCGCGCGCCGGCACGATCTCGTACAGCGTTACGGTGGGGCCGATGGTTGCCTTGATCTTCTCGATGTCGATCTTGAAGTTCATCAGGGTGTGGAGTATCTGGTTTTTGTTGGCCTCCAGTTCGTCGCGGTCTATTTCGAGCTGGGTATTGTCGTACTCGTGCAGGAGTTGCAGGTGCGGGTATTCGTAGTGCGAGAGTTCGAGGGTAGGGTCGTAGGGTTCGCTGAGGTTGGGAGTATCTTCCTGAATGACTTCCACCGGCGGTTTATAGACAATAGCTTCTTCGGGTTGCACAGGGGCCGGCGGTTCGGCGGGCAGGTTGATTTCCAGTTCGGTGTTTTCAGCGCTGTCGCCTTTTTTGGCCGGTTTGTCATCGGCGAAAAGGGCGCTTTTTTTCGACAGGTCGAAGGAGAGCTGACCGCTGCCGGGGGCCGTTTCGGGCGCCGCCGTTTTTTTCTCTGCTGCCGGCGATGTACCGAAAGCGTCTTCCAGTAAGGATGAGGGCTCCTGTGCGACGGATTCTTCTTGTTTTGGTGTAACCGGCGGTTTGGGTATTTTATAGCGTTTGCCGTAATTACCGCTGAGCAAGTCGCGCCAGGCGCGTTGGGTTTCGTACCAAAGTTTACGCCAGGTAAAATCGGTAAGATCGGGGTTATTGTTCCAGACAAAAACGGCTACGAGGGCAAACAACAACAGCGCCAGGGTGCCGGGGATACCAAGGAATTTCTGTATCCATTCGCTTACTGCCTGCCCGAAAACGCCTCCTACCGGAAATTCCAGCAGCTGAAAGAAAAAAGACGAGATGATGGAAATGATCACCATCCAGATCACCGTGCGCTGGAGGGTTTCGGTGAGGTAGCCAAGCGGTACGCGGCGTACCAGCGCCAGTCCGTATTGATACAGCAGGTAAATAAATCCGAAAGAGGCTACGCCAAATCCCCAGTATATGATACTGTCGGCCAGAAAGGCGCCGAGGCGGCCCAGCCAGTTATCGACCTCCACATCGCCGAGGAAAATTTCCCAGGAAAAGCGGAACACGATGTCGTGGTCATTTTCCCAGGTGAAGAAATAGGAGGTGAAGGCGATCAGGAAATAGAATGACAGGAAGAGCAGGAACATCCCGAACAGTTTCGGAAGACGCTCGTCGTCGAATGATATACTGAGTTGTCCGCGTTTGCTCTTAGCCATACCGGTGTGTGGCGTCCCGAATCCTCGGGGCGCCTGTTGTCAAAAGGGGAGGTTTTGCGCAAAAGTAAGGCTAAGGCGGCAAATGCTTTTTATTTTATAAAGGCTTCTTTCCCACCAACCCACTCGCGCACCCTCCAAAATAATTCACATGCCGCACCTGTAACCCCGCCCGTTCAAAACAGTCCATGACCAGCCTGCAATTCTTAAACGCCTCCGTATACACGCCCAGCATCTGGTAGCTGTCCGGATCGCCAAGAAAAGCCTTGCCCAGACGCGGAATAACATTTTTCAGGTAAAACAAATAAGGCGCCCTGAGCAGCGGATCGGTGGGTAGCGAAACTTCAATCAATGAAAACACCCCGCCGGGCCGCAACACCCGCCGGATTTCAGCGGCAAATTGTTCGATTTGCGGTTTTAAAAACGTTTTCAGGGCAAAAGTAGCCGTCACGGCATCGGCACAGCGGTCGGGCAGGGAACAATGCAGGGCATTCTCAGTGCGTAGTTCAATGTTGTATCCAGGCCATTGCGCGTGCTGTTTTTCTGCCACGCGCGTCATGGCCGGACAGAAATCAATAGCCGTCAATTGGCCGGATGGGCCTATATCTGCAAGAATATACGGCCACGCTTCGCCCATGCCGGTCATAAAATCA
>JAKLJF010000189.1:2601-8184 GCA_023151335.1 Thermoanaerobaculia bacterium
CATACCGGGCTTCAGCCCGAGCGCCTGCACGCACTGTCGCCGCCAGCGGGTGGAAAAGCCAAAAGAGGTGATGCGGTTGACGCGGTCGTATGTTGCGCTCATTCGTTCGAACAGGTGTTCGACGAATTCGGGAGAGTATATGGCATCAGGATTGGGATGTTTCATACGCCCAGCACCCCGGCGGCAAAAGTTCTGAAAAATGCCGCGGTAGTCAGGGCCTCTTCCACGTCGGCTTCGCTGGGGTCGCCGAATGGGTCGGGATAGCGTACATCGACGGCATATTTTCTCATTTTAAAGGCTTCAACATAAAATCTTGTATCGATGGAAGGCTCTACCATTTTCAGGCTATCCAGCAAATCTTTCAGATTGTATGTTTTTTTCAAAGGAAGTTTATGATAGATGATCAACGCCTTTAAAAATTTTTCGGCAGCCTGCTGGCAATGGTGGCAAATCAGGTCTGGATATGCCAATTCCTGTTTGTGCGTATGGAAAGCAAGGCCGAAATCACATTCTGCCTTAAGAAACCAATCGTGCGGGTTGTCTGGATTCATATAGCACCTTGCCGGTTAACAGGATTTCGTGAATCATCGAATACGGGCTGTCTTTGAATAATTCTATTTCCTTTGGCGTAAACACCAAAATATCCATTGGAAACAACCACCGCCGACCACCCGAACGTAGTGCTTTCCGAATCAATGCACCTCGTTTAAAGCGTGGCAAATTTGATTCCATAACGATAGCAAGATCCAAGTCACTCTCTTCGTTCGCCTTACCAAGGGCATACGATCCGAAAAGTATGATTTTCTCCGGCTTGATTTCTTTCGTCAAAATGCGAACGATCTCATCAATTTGATCTTGCGTAACCATAGTGCTGACAAAGATAAGTCAATTCAGGGAAACCTCAATCCCCAACTGCACCTCGTCATTCAACTCCACTTTATCCCCCTTAAACTTATCCGTCAGCACCAGGTCGGTGGCCAGCGTTTCGCCTTTGATATAGTCCTGGAACAATGCAACAGCCGGCAACACGGCGGGGTGTTTTTCCAGGGTGATCACCACCCGGTCGGTGACGTTGAAGTCTTTTTCCTTGCGGATGTTCTGGATACGGTTCACCAGATCGCGGGCTGTACCTTCGGCGAGCAATTCGTCGGTCAGGTGCACGTCGAGGGCCACGGTGAGTGCGCCGTCGGAAGCGGTTTTCCAGCCGGGCAGGTCTTCGGTCGATACCAGCAGATCGTCCGGTGTGAGGGTGTAGGCGTTGTCGTTTACGGTCAGTTCGAGCGAGCCGGTCTTTTCCAGGGCGTTGATCTGTTCGTTGTCGAAGGCGGCGATCAGGTTGGCCATGTCTTTCATGTCCTTACCGAGTTTGGCGCCAAGCGTTTTGAAGTTGGCTTTGGCCGATTTCTTCAACAAACCGGATGCGTCGGTGATATACTCCAGTTCTTTGACGTTGATCTCGGCCAGTATCAGCGCTTTCACAGCCTCCACTTCTGCCTGGAAGGAGGCATCGAGCACCGGCAGCAGGAGTTTCTGAAGGGGCAGCCGCACCCGCAGCCGTTCTTTCTTCCGGATGCTGAGCGCCAGCGAGCAGATGCGCTGGGCGTAGTCCATCCGTTTTTCCAGGGCCTCGTCTACCTTGGAAGGGTCGGGCTGCACCAGGTCGCTCAGGTGCACGGAGTCGTGGCGCAGCGGGGTGTTTTTGGCTTTTGCCGTGTTTTTGACGGGGGCCGTGAGGTTGCGGTACAGCCAGTCGGCAAAGAAGGGGGCCACGGGAGCCGCCAGCTGGCCGACCACCATCAGGCATTCGAACAGGGTTTGGTAGGCCGCCAGTTTATCCTCACCCATTTCCCCTTTCCAGAAACGCCGGCGCGACAGGCGCACGTACCAGTTGGACAGGTGTTCGTCCACAAAATCCTCGATGGCGCGGCAGGCGCGGGTCGGTTCGTAGTCGTCGAAGGCTTCGCGCACTTCGGCCACAAGGCTGTAGAGTTTGGAAATGATCCAGCGGTCGAGTTCGGTGCGCCGGTCGTAGGGCAGCACGTTGAACTCGTCCATTTTGAAGCCGTCGAGGTTGGCGTACAGGGCGAAGAAGTTGTAGGTATTGAACAGCGTACCGAAGAACTTATTCCGGCTTTCCACGATGCCCTGCGCGTCGAACTTGAGGTTCTCCCAGGGGGCGGCGTTGCTGATCATATACCAGCGGGTGGCGTCGGCGCCATAGGTGTCGATGGTTTCGAACGGATCGACCACGTTGCCCAGGCGTTTGGACATTTTGTTGGCGTTTTTATCGAGCACCAGGCCGTTGGACACCACGTTTTTGAACGCTACCGAATCGAAACACATCACCCCGATGGCGTGCAGGGTGTAAAACCAGCCGCGGGTTTGGTCGACGCCCTCTGCGATAAAATCTGCCGGAAAATTCCGTTTCCATTTCTCCTGATTTTCAAAGGGATAGTGCCATTGGGCGTAAGGCATGGCGCCGGAGTCGAACCAGACGTCGATGAGGTCCAGTTCGCGGCGCATGGGTTTGCCGGAGGGGGAAACGAGCACGATTTCATCCATATACGGCCTGTGCAAATCGGCCGGAACCTGTTGCGACAAGCCAAGTGCGGCATTGGCTTTTTCCATTTCTTTTTGCAGTTCCTCCACCGACCCGATACACTTTTCCTCTTCCCCGTCTTCCGTGCGCCAGATGGGCAGCGGCACGCCCCAATAGCGTGAGCGGGAGAGGTTCCAGTCCTGCAGGTTTTCAAGCCATTGGCCGAAACGCCCGGTACCGGTGCTGGCGGGTTTCCAGTTGATGGTTTTGTTCAGTTCGGCCATACGTTCTTTGGCCGCCGAAGCGCGGATGAACCAGGAATCGAGCGGGTAGTAGAGTACCGGTTTGTCGGTACGCCAGCAGTGCGGATAGGGGTGTTTGTATTTTTCGATCTTAAACGCCTTGCCGCTTTCTTTCAAATGCAGGGCAATGAGCAGGTCGGTGGGCTTGAAGTCCGGCGCTTTTCGTTCTCCTTCGGTATAATATTCTTCCTTGACAAAACGGCCGCCGAAATGGGGCACCTCGTCTACAAAACGCCCCGTACGATCCACAAGGGGGAACGGCATATCTGGCGCTTTGGGGTTGGGCAGGCCGATGTAGGGCACGCCGGCTGCCTTGCAGGCCCGGAAGTCATCGGCGCCGAAGTAAGGCGCCGTATGCACCACGCCGGTACCGTCTTCGGTGGTCACGAAATCGCCGGTGATGACGCGGAAGGCCCGGGCTTCCAGTTCGGGCGTGGAGGCGGCAGGGGTGGGCAGGAGTTGTTCGAAACGGACGCCGGTCAGTTGCGAGCCTTTGATATTGGTTTTTACTACCTGGTAGGGTAGTTTTTTGTCGCCAACCTTGAATTCATCAAAAGGTTTGTTCTCGTCTTCAGTATTAAAATAGGCCGATAGCCTGTCCTGCGCCAGCACCACGCTTACCGGCGCGCCGGTATACGGATTGAGGGTTTTTACCTTGGCGTAGCCGATGTTGGGCCCCACGGTGAGGGCCACGTTGGAAGGCAAGGTCCAGGGCGTGGTGGTCCAGGCGAGGATGCGGACATCTTCGTCGGTGTTGTCGAACAGGAAGCCTGCCTGATCATCCCTTTTCACCCTGAACATGGCCACCACCGAAAAATCCGTCACCTCCTTATAGGTACCGGGCATATTCAGTTCGTGGGAGGAAAGACCGGTGCCGGCGGCAGGGCTGAAAGGTTGGATGGTGAAGCCTTTATACAGAAAAGACTCGCCTGAAGCCGTTTTTTTATCGTACAGGCGTTTGAGCAGCCACCAGCACGACTCGATGTAGTCGTTTTCGAAGGTGATATACGGATTGTCCAGGTCGACCCAATAGCCCATGCGGCGGGTGATGTCGTCCCAAAGGTCTTTGTACCGCATCACCGTGGCACGGCAGGCGGCGTTGTATTCTTCCACCGTGATTTTTTTGCCGATGTCCTCCTTGGTGATGCCGAGTTCTTTTTCCACCTGCAATTCGATAGGCAGGCCGTGGGTATCCCAGCCGCCTTTGCGCTCCACGCGGTGGCCTTTCAGCGTCTGGTAGCGGCAAAAGATGTCCTTCACCGTACGGGCCATCACGTGGTGGATGCCGGGTTTGCCGTTGGCCGAGGGCGGCCCTTCGTAGAACACGAAAGAATTAGCTGGGTCGCGTTGCTCCACGGAGCGATCAAATATTTTTTCATCTTCCCAAAACTGGAGGATTTCGGCGTCGATGGCGGGGAGGTTGAGGTGTTTGAATTCTCTATACATGCTGCTGTTGATTATTCTCTGTATTGAGTTTATGATTAAAAGCGTTTTTTATTTTTACCGGGTATTCATCATAGGTTTGGCCATTCAATTCCCGGCCCGATAGTTTTTTATTTTTCCCACCCCACTGCTTGAAAAAGAAGGCGACTCTAGTTTGTTGGCACTGTGTCAAAATTTCCTGCACCCATTCAAGTTTCATCGGACGTGGTTTATGACCACTTTCACCACCAACAATGACCCAGTCAATACCCGCTAAATTAAGATTGGGTAAAGACCCAATCAGAGGTTCTAGTGACAGGAACTTAACATGAGCGTCTGTTTCCCGAAGAAAGTCTATTCTATGCGCGACTTTTTGGTCTTCTACTGAAACTCCCATCCAAATATTAGGCGTCCAATTCAGATATGGAGAATAGAGGGCAGCTAGTTCCGCACGTTTGGTTAGCACCTGAAAATGATGTTGCGGGCACTCATTCATTACTTTGAATACCCTTTGAATATATTCCAATGGTATTTTTTCATGAAAAAGATCAGACATGCTGTTCACGAAAATTATAGACGGTTTCCATTTCCGTGGCTTGTCCAGTTCGTCGGGGTGAAGTGCCAAATCAAATCCATTTTCATATTTTTCAAGCCCCATTGCTTGAAGTCTTTTCGCAAAAATCTCGGCATAGCAGAATTTGCAGCCCTGCGATATTTTGGTACATCCGGTAGTTGGATTCCAGGTTTGTTGCGTCCATTCTATGGAGGATTGTGCCATTTTCAGTTTTTTTGAATGATATCTTTTGCAATTTTGACTGCATCAGAAATGTTAGATGCAAAAACAAAATGGAATATCGGAGTGCCTTTTCTGTTTTTTAATACTAAAGGTTTTGGCGTAACATGTTTCCAAATAGTGCTAAGTCTTTCAACATAAAGCGATGCAATTTTTTCAATTGGATCTGTAATTTTCGCCACATGTTCGGAATACTCGTTAAATAAGTTGCCTTGACCTGTTTTTACATAAAACCTATTGCGAATTTCTTCTTCCGGCAATCCGAAGAAGGATTCTAATTTTTGACTAGATTTTAGTTCACCTTTTCGATCAAGCAGCCTGTTAACAATTACGCCAGTCGGCAACAATATCCAAATATCTGAGTGTGTACCCTTGAGTTTGGAAATGGATTCCCAGTTAATCTGCATTCCGAAAGGATCAAGGAATATCAATGCAGCATAACTTTCATCTCGAAGTGCTGAAGCAAGTTTTTCGACTTGTTTGTTGCAGTCACCGTCTCTGAAAACCTTTTTTCGCTCATTTGCGTT
>JAKLJF010000189.1:8194-8459 GCA_023151335.1 Thermoanaerobaculia bacterium
CTCTTTAAGTTTGTTGATGCTATTTTTATTTTTTTCAATGAAATAATAGAAATCGAATGTAAAAGGCTCATTCATTCGAAGTAGTCGTTCCGCTGCGCCTTGGTACACATTCTGCTCATCTTCAAGTAATTCTATTAGTTTTAACATTTCAGAATTCTCATGAGCCTTACGTTCTCCACTTCCTGCAAAGCCATCAAAATAAATAGTCCTGTATTTTGGATATTTATTCATAATCGTCAGGTAAGCTTGAACATATTTGGTAAAA
>JAKLJF010000018.1:0-7898 GCA_023151335.1 Thermoanaerobaculia bacterium
GGTTTAGAAGGGTTTAGAAGGGTTTAGAAGGGTTTAGAAGGGTTTAGAAGGGTTTAGAAGGGTTTAGAAGGGTTTAGGAAAACAATCCTGTCAATCCAGTTGATCCTGTCCATTTTTAAAATTAACAAATATGAAATCATATCTGATTCTGTCCGGCGCCTTGGCGGTACTGTTGGCTGCAAGCGCCTGTTCTCCCAAAATGAACGTCCTGTCCAGCGCGGAAAAAAAAGCGGGCTGGCAGCTCCTGTTCGACGGCAAAACTTCCAACGGCTGGCATACTTACGGCCTGACGGCCACCCGCGGCTGGGAAGTGAAAAACGGCGAACTGATCGCCCTGGGCCAGGCCGGCCCGGAAGGCTCGGCCAACGACATCGTTACCGACCGGGAGTTTGAAAACTTTGACCTGACGCTGGAGTGGAAAATTTCGCCCGGCGGCAACAGCGGCATCTTTTTTAACGTGGTGGAAGACCCGAAAAAATACCCCACCGTGTACGCCACGGGGCCTGAATATCAACTCGTGGACGACATCGGTTTTCCGGAAAAACTGGAAGACTGGCAAAAATCGGCGGCCAATTACGGCATGCACCCCGCCACCCGCTCCATTCTGAAACCCGTCGGCGAGTACAACCTCACCCGCCTGCGGGTCAACAAAGGCCGCGTGGAACACTGGCTCAACGGCGTAAAAGTGGTGGACTATCAACTGTGGACGCCCGAATGGGAGAACAAAGTCAAATCCGGCAAATGGAAAGATTTCCCCGGCTACGGTCGCGCCAAACGCGGACGCATCGGCCTGCAGGACCACGGCAATCAAATCTGGTTTCGCAACATCAAAATCCTTGAACTATGAGAATGATCCCTTTTTGGGGAGCGCTCGCCCTGATCGTTTTTGCCGCCTGTTCCGGCGCGAAAAAATCGCAAACCGCTGGTATTTCCCTGTTTAATGGCAAAGACCTGTCGGGCTGGGAAATCTACGGCACCGAACGCTGGTATGTGGAAAACGGCGAACTGGTGTGCGAAAGCGGACCGGACAAACAATACGGTTACCTGGCCACCAAACAAAAATTCCGCGACTTCGACCTTACCCTGGAGTTCAAACAGGAGGCCAACGGCAACAGCGGCGTGTTTTT
Organism: Thermoanaerobaculia bacterium; assembly: GCA_023151335.1. Lineage (GTDB taxonomy): Bacteria > Bacteroidota > Bacteroidia > Chitinophagales > Saprospiraceae > M3007. Next base: position 1,128 of record JAKLJF010000018.1, read on the forward strand.
CCGTTCTTCTATTGAAGGAACGAAAATTACCGGCTGGCAGGCCGAGGTAGCGCCGATGGGACAACACTCGGGCGGCATTTACGAATCGTACGGCCGCGGCTGGCTCATCCAGCCCGGCGCCGAACAGGAAAAAGCGCTGAAACCGGGCCAGTGGAATACCATGCGCATCCGCGCCGTGGGCGAAGAAGTGACTACCTGGCTCAACGGCACACAGATGATCACCCTGAAAGACGCCAAAATCGGCGCCGCCACGGGGCAGATCGCGCTGCAGATACACGACGGCGGCGGGATAAAGGTGCGGTGGCGGAATTTGCGGATAGTGCCGGAAGGGTAAAGTCTTATTATTTCATCAATTTCCCCAATTCTTTCCAGGTAATTAGCTGAATACCTTCTTCAGCCAGTATTTTCCGGCAGGTATCGCCGGTAAAAAAGTCGAAATCGGCTTGCCGCCAGGCGGCGCCCCAGTCCGGGCGCTCCTGGGTCATGGCCCGCATTTCCGGCCCTTCGTAGGCCAGGTGCATCAGCAGGACACTCACGCCAGGTTGCAGCGCGCGCAAAGTGCGTTCGTAATAGGCGGCCATGCCGCCTTTGTAGTCTTCAGGGCTGGCTGTCAGTACACGGTCCACCACGACGTCTTTATCGGAGAGGGTAACGCCCGCCGCGGCAGGTAATTGGGTGAGCATATCGCGACCAAGCATCGCGGGAATCTGGTATTCGCGTCCGAGTTTCAGATAGATCTGGAAAAACTCCGGGCGGGTAAAGAACAGGCAACCCATGTGGCTGTCGAGGTGCGTGGGTTGGATGCCCATCGCTTTTGCTTTTTCGATCTGGGCGCGCAGTTCGATCTCTACTTCTTCCGGACGGGCATGGGCGGCCAGCGTGGCGCAGTCGGCATAAAAATAGCCGAGGCTGTCGAGCAGGCTGCTTACGGCGTTGCGTGGCGCAGTGGGGCCCCACTTATAGTATTTCCATTCGCTGGTAAGCGTAAGGTGCAGGCCCATATCGGCCTTTGCAAAGCCCCGGGCGAAGGTGGCTGCCTCCGTCAACCAGGGGCAGGGCACCATGATGCTTGCCGAATTGATCGCGCCCGACAGGAGCCCCTCGAAGCTGGCCTGGTTTTCCGCGTGCGACATGCCCAGGTCGTCGGCGTGCAGGATCAGCAATTTGGCGTCGGCAGGATAGCCGAGGCGTTCTTGCAGCGATTGGGAATGGGCAGTATTGAGGCAGACTGCCTGGCCCAATATTAAGAGCCAAAGCAGCCGGACGGACAAGTACGCGTATATTCGATTCATCTTGTTGTATTATTATTTAGTCGGAGCCAAAATTACGTCGGGGACAAACCCGAAACCCGTTAACCCAAAAACCATTAACCTTTTAGTTTACAACCAACGCACCAGCCCGAAATCCTGCCGGTGTGGCAACAGCGGGTGTTTGGGGAAGAGGCGGAAGCCGTATTCAAACACGCCGGCTGTTTTGGGTTTGATGTCGCAGGAGTAAGTAGCGAGCGCGCCTTTCTGGTGCTCCAGTTCCAACTCGTAGGTGCCGATCAGTTCCAGTTCGGTTTCGGAGATGCGCCGGAAGAACACCACTTCCACGCCTACGTCGGACGAACCCAGTTCGTGCAGTTGCAGGGAAACGGAGGCTTTGAAATTTTCACCCAATGGCAGCGAGCGATTGAAGGTATCGGGCGCCTGCAAGTCGGTCAGTTCGATGGCATCCCAGGCGCGGCGCAGGCGGTTTTTCCAGTCCACCAGTTCGTACAAAGCGGTGAACTGGTTCTTTTTGAGTTTTTGGCTGCGTTCCCAGAGCTTGCCGTAATAGCGTGCCTGGTAGTCGTCGAGCATCCGTTTCATTACAAATTCAGGGGCGATACCGGCAATGGTATTTTTGATATGACTCAACCAGGTTTCGCCCCCGCCAGGGCCGTTTTCAAAATAGGCCGGAATGATCTCGCTTTCCAGAATATTGTACATCGTTTCGGCGTCGAGTTCGTTCTGCAGGTCCGGGTCGGCGTATGTCTCGTGTTCCGATAGCGCCCAGCCGGCGCCGGGGCGGTAACCTTCGCACCACCAGCCGTCGAGTACCGAGAAGTTCATCACGCCGTTCATCACGGCTTTCATGCCGCTGGTACCGCTGGCTTCTTTGGGCCGGGTAGGATTGTTCAGCCAGATGTCCACGCCCTGCACGAGCAATTTGGCCATTTCCATGCCGTAGTTTTCGAGGAAAATGACTTTGCCTTTGAATAAGGGATTTTTCGTGGTGTTGTAGATCAGTCGGATAAACTCTTGTCCGCCCTTGTCGGCAGGGTGCGCCTTTCCGGCAAAGAGGAACAACACGGGCCGGTCGGCGTTGTTGACGATTTCAGCCAAACGTTTTTCATTGGAAAACAACAACGTGGCGCGTTTGTAGGTGGCGAAACGGCGGGCGAAACCGATCACCAGCGCGTTTTCGCGAATGGCGTTGATGGTTTCAAAAATACTGCGCGGGTTCTCGCCACGGCGGGTGAGGTCTTTGCGCAACTCGTTGCGCACCCATTCGAGCAGGCGTTTTTTCAGGGTCGAGCGGATGCCGGTGATTTTGGCAGCCGGAACTTTCCGGATCTTTTCCCAGAACTGATGATTGGTCTGGTCGTCCAGAAATCCTTTCCCGAAGGTTTCTTTATACAATTCCAGCCACTCGCGCGCCACCCAGGTGGGGAAGTGTACACCGTTGGTCACGTAGCCCACGTGCGATTCGGCATAGTGGTAGTCCGGGTACAATTCGTTGAACATTTTTTGGCTAACCTCGCCGTGTAATTGGCTGACGCCATTCACCTCCTGTGAAGTGCGGATGGCCAGGTTGCTCACCGAAAACAGTTCGTTGGCATTGTCGGCATTCACCCGGCCCAGGGCCAGCAGTTCTTCCCAGGAAATATCGAGCGCAAAGGTGAACTCGAAAAGATAGTCGCGCAATAAGGTTTCCGGAAAGGCGTCGTGTCCGGCAGGTACCGGGGTATGCGTGGTAAACAACTGCGTGGCGCGCACGATCTCAAGTGCCGCGTCGTAGGGCAGGTGTTTGTTTTTCAGGTAGTTGCGCAGACGCTCCAGACCCAAAAAGGCGGCATGGCCTTCGTTGAGGTGATAGAGGTCGGGGTCGAGGTCCATGGCTTTCAGCGCCCGCACGCCCCCAACGCCGAGCAGGATCTCCTGGCGCAGGCGGTTTTCGTTGTCGCCGCCGTACAGCTGATGGGTAATGGAGCGGTCCTCCCAGCGATTGTCGTCGATGTCGGTGTCCAGCAGGTAGAGCGGAATCCGGCCCACGCTGAGTTGCCACACCTTGGCCCACACCGTGCGTCCGGCAAAATTGACGTGTATCTTGATCCATTCGCCATGCTTATCGCGCACGGGTACCAGGGGCAACTGTGTAAATTTGGCCGCTTCCAGCTGATGGATTTGTTCGCCGTGCAGGGAAATAGCCTGTTGGAAATAGCCGTAACGGTACAGCAGACCTACTGCGATGAGGTTCACATTCCGGTCGCTGACCTCTTTCAGGTAGTCGCCGGCCAGTACGCCCAAACCGCCTGAATACAAGCGAACACTTTGATGCAGGCCGTATTCCATACAGAAATAAGCGATCTGCGGCTGGTTATTGGCAGGAGCTTGTTTGAGGTAGTTTTTAAATTCACGGTGCACCTTTTCCATTCGGGCCATGAATTCGGTATTGCCCGACAGCTCCTGCGCTTTTTCGATACTGAGTTCGTCGAGCAGGGCCAGCGGATTATAATTCCCCGCTTCAAAACTTTTTGGATCAATGGAGCGGAACAGGTCGATGGCGTCGTGGTTCCAGGACCACCAGAGGTTGTGGGCAAGTTCCTGCAACGGTTTTAAACTTTCCGGGAGTTTAGGTTCTATAAAGATGCGCTTTAATTTGGCGCCGTTTTGAGTCAGATTGCCGACCATACTGCGGAGTTGAGTCATGTTGTAATGGATGATGATTAACAGCGGTTTAACGGGTTTAACGGGTTGCGGGTTCAACGGGTAAAAAGCGCACAAAAGTACGCGGAATTCCCGAAGGTTCGTGTACAGTTAACAAAAAGGGTGCCGGGGCCGGTATAAATGCCGGTTTCGCAAGGCATTTTAAAGGGAACAAATGCGTTATGAAAGGGAAAACCGTACTTTGTACGCCGTATTTTTTTTATTTGAAATCCGGATTTATGCAAAAATCGTTTTTTATCGGCATTACAGCACTTTTCTTTTTCGCCTGTTCGGAAAAGCCGGTTCCAGGCTCCAATATTTCCACTCAAACTGACACAACCATTACTCAAGCATCACAACCCGAAAGCCAGGAGCGCAGCGCCGCTGCGCCTCCGCCGGCTATCCTGTCGCTGCGCGGGATGTATAAGTCGGGCGTGGATGGCGCCTCTTTTTATGATTGTAACACCGGGAAAACCTTTGCCGTGAGAGGCCGGCCAGTTGAGCTCGACTCGCTGTACTACGAGGCTTGTCAGCCGGCGCCCTACGAAAATGAATCGGTGTATGCCGTCGTTCGCGGGCAGCTTACGCCAGTTCCAGCCGGGCAACCCGTCGACGGCGTTCTGCGCATCACCGGTATCGATACCATAACGGCTAAAACCATGTTCAACACCTGCCTGGCCTACGACTTCTGGTGCCTGGGCACCGAGCCGTTCTGGGGTCTGTTGATCTCTGAAAAAGAAGCCGGTTTGTTCTTAAAAGATATAGGCGAAGAGCGCGGCCGGCGATTTAGCTGGGCAACGCCAAAAGTGCAAGGCGACACCTGGACTTACTCGACCAGCGATCCGGTTAACCGGGAAAAGGTAAACGTGGTGGTCCGCAAAACACCCTGCAGCGACGGGATGTCGGACCGGCGGTACAATTATGCGGTAGAAATCAGGATCGGGAAGCGGGTGCTGAACGGATGCGCGGTAAGATATGGAGAGCGCGTTTCACGGGAATAAACGCCTTACCGTCCCACCATTTTTTCCGGCCTCACCCACTCATCGAACTCCTCCGCGGTCAGGTAGCCGAGTTTCACCGCCGTTTCTTTCAGCGTAAGGCCTTCGCGGTGCGCCGTCTGAGCGATCTCGGCGGCTTTGTAGTATCCGATTTTCGTATTCAGCGCAGTCACCAGCATCAGCGAATTATCCACGTGTTTTTTGATGTTTTCCCGGATGGGTTCGATCCCTACGGCGCACTTATCGTTGAACGACACGCAGGCCTCTCCGATCAGGCGGGCGGAGTGCAGGAAATTGTAGATCATCACCGGTTTGAACACATTCAGCTCGAAATGCCCCGTGGCGCCGCCGATGTTGATGGCCACATCGTTGCCCATTACCTGGGCTGCCACCATCGTAAGCGCCTCGCATTGGGTGGGGTTCACCTTGCCGGGCATGATGGAAGAGCCCGGTTCGTTGTCGGGGATAAAAATCTCCCCGATGCCGGAGCGCGGGCCGGAGGACAACATCCGGATGTCGTTCGCTATTTTCATCAGACTGACCGCGGCTGTTTTCAGGGCGCCGTGGCTTTCCACCACGCCGTCGTGTGCGGCCAGGGCTTCGAATTTGTTGGGCGCCGTCACGAAAGGCAGGCCGGTGAGCGCGGCGATGTGCCGGGCCACGTTTTCGGAGTAGCCTGCCGGCGTGTTGATGCCCGTGCCCACGGCCGTGCCGCCGAGCGCCAGTTCGCCCAGGTGGCTCAGGCTGTTCCGGATAGCGCGCAAGGCATGATCGAGCTGAGCCACATACCCTGAGAACTCCTGTCCCAGGGTAAGCGGAGTGGCATCCATAAAGTGGGTACGGCCGATCTTCACTACCTCCATGAAGGCTTCGGATTTGGCCTTCAGCGTATCGCGCAGTTTCTCAATGCCTGGAATCGTTACCTCCACCAGCATTTTATAAGCGGCGATGTGCATGGCAGTGGGGAAAGTATCGTTGGACGACTGCGATTTGTTCACGTCGTCGTTGGGATGCAGCCATTTTTGTTCGTCGGTGAGTTGGCCGCCGTTGAGCACGTGCGCGCGATAGGCGATCACCTCGTTGACATTCATATTACTTTGTGTGCCCGAGCCGGTTTGCCATACCACCAGGGGGAACTGGTCGTCCAGTTTGCCTTCCAGGATTTCGTCGCACACCCGCCCGATCAGGTCGCACTTTTCTTTGGGCAATACGCCGGCTTCGAGGTTGGTGAGCGCGGCTGCTTTTTTCAGGTAGGCAAATGCCCGGATGATCTCAATAGGCATCCGGTTGGTATCGCGGGCAATTTTAAAATTCTCGATCGAGCGCTGCGTTTGGGCGCCCCAGTAAACATGAGCAGGCACCTGCACTTTGCCCATGGTGTCTTTTTCGATGCGGTATTCCATTATTAATGTGGTCAATGCGTGAAAATGTGGTCAATGAGGTCAATGGGGTCAATTGGAGCGTACGTTTACGAAACTTTTTAAGTTTCGTAAACGTGGACTCGGATGTGGTCAATCAGTTTCAGGACAGCCGCAAAAGTAGCGCTTTCGCGCTTGATATTCAGGCGTTGTACAGATTTTCCTATGGCGCCGTGTTCAATTTTAAGCAGTTTAATTACACGCTTAGAAACCTAAATTGCTTATTTTTGCAAAAATTATGATACGTATTTTCATTTCCGACGATCACGTCATGTTTGCTGAAGGGCTGGAAAGCATGTTGGCCGGTGAGCAGGATTTCGAAGTGTGCGGGCGGGCCGGCAATGCCGCCGACACCGTGAAAAAGGTGCCGCTGATCAAACCGGACGTATTGCTGCTCGATAT
>JAKLJF010000018.1:7908-18546 GCA_023151335.1 Thermoanaerobaculia bacterium
TTTGCCGGATCAGTCAGGCCTGGAAGTGTGCGCCTTGTTGCGTAAATCCTGCCCCGATGTAAAAATTCTGGCCCTGTCAATGCACAATGATGAAAGTTTTATCAGCGCGATGCTGACCCACGGCGCACAGGGCTATGTGTTGAAAAATACCGGAAAAGCCGAATTGTGCGCCGCTATTCGCACCCTGGCCGCGGGAAAAACCTATTTCAGCCAGGAAGTGACCGACACGATGATGCAAAGCCTGATGCGCGAACGCAAAGCCGGCGCCACTAAAGAGGCGCCCAACGGGAAGTACTGAAGCTGATCATGGACGAACGCACCACCCAGGAAATTGCGGCACAACTATTTCTGTCGGAAAAAACCGTGGAAAGCCACCGGGCGGCTTTGCTGGCCAAATTAGGCGCCCGCAACACGGCCGGACTGGTAAAAGCGGCTCTGCAGTGGAATATCTTAAATGAATAAGCGCCTGATTATCAGGAAATAATCTGATCGACAAACACTTGATCAAACTATCGCACTATGACGACATCCTGCCGCTTTTCCGGAAGACGGCAGTATATTTTTTGTTGGCGCTCCCCGCATGGCTGCCCGCGCAGGAAGGTTTTGAAGACAAGCTGAACCATGAACAAATTCAGAACCTGCTCTCCAAAGGCATTGAAACCGGCGACGACGGCATGCAGGCTTTGGGCTGGTACAAATGGGCGATCTACCGGGAGACCGAAATGGGAAACCGCGACTCGGCCTTTCAATACCTCCGGCGCAGCGCCGACCTCTTTCTCACAGACAAGGATACCCTTGCCTATCACAGGGTAAGAACCGAACTGGCCGTGCGGATGGCCGAACGCGGCCTGGTCAGCGATGCTGTCGAAATTCAGCGGGAAGCGCGCGCTTATTTTAAAAAAACAGATAACCGGCGGCTGGAGACCCTCGTTTTGGCGCAAATGAGCCGTTTGCTCGAAATGCGCGGCGATACCGCTGAAGCCTCCGTGTTGCGCAGGGAATTCCGCGAAAAAAGCCTCCAACTCAACGACACCCTGCTCCTCATCAATGTATTCGTCGATGAGGTGGGCTACCTGCAAGGCAGAAAAGCATACCGCGACGCCATTTCCATGGCTTTCCGCGTCCTCGACCTGTCGGAAAAAACCGGTAATGCAGCCTATGTGACCTGGGCTGAATATCAAATCGGTTATCTGAACGAGCTGAATCGGGACTACCTTATGTCACTGCGTTTCCTGAATCGCGCAGAAAAATCCAATCCACCCCTGGATGCCGCGCGGCGCTTAAAAATTTATCAGCACAAAGCGACAGTATATCAAAAGCTCGACAGCCTGTCTCAAGCAATGGATTACGCCCAACGGGCCATCAGCCTGGGCGATACCCTGCTGAACCGTTACCGCACCGGCGCATCCGACCGCCTGGCAGTACTATACGGCGTAGAAGAAAAATCGCGGCTGCTCGAAGCTATGACCCGCGAAAAAAAGGCCATTGAAATATCCATCCGGCAACAACGCGATTTTTTCTACGTCCTGCTGTTGTTTTTCGGCGCCATCATCCTGGCCCTGATTTTCATTGTCCGGGATTACAAACACCGTTTGTACACCAACCGCGTCATCGCCCAGCAAAACGAAAAGATCAACCAGCAAACCATCCGCCAACTGGAAGACGCGCTGAAAATCGAATCCATGCAAAGTATGCTGGAAGGCCAGGAAAGCGAACGCAGGCGGATCGCCCATGACCTGCACGACAGCCTCGGCGGATTGCTGGCCGCCACCCGCATGCGGCTGGATAATTTATCGGGTAAAGTCCCCGGCCTTCCGGGAAACGAAGAGCTGAACAAAATAAAAAGCCTGCTTGACGACACTATAGCCGAAACCCGCCAAATCGCCCGAAACCTGCAACCGGGCAACCTCCATCAATTCGGACTGATGAAAGCCGTGCGTGACCTGATCGTCCGCGTGCAGATGGAAGGCGGACCAGCCATCGATTTCCAGCACTTCGGCGATTTTACCAATTTGGATCATACCCTCGCTCTCAATTGTTATCGCATCGTACAGGAGTTATTACAAAACAGCCTGAAACACGCCTCGGCCACCGAAATTCTGGTGCAACTGACCCGCACGGAAAACGAACTCGCCCTGCTGGTGGAAGACAATGGCACGGGATACGAACCCGGCATTACGCCCAAAGGGATGGGTACCGACAATATTGCCCAACGGGTTTCTTTTCTAAAGGGTGAAATCAGCATACAATCGGCTAAAGGACAAGGCACCAGCTCCATGGTGACTATTCCGCTTTAAACGAATTTCAGGGTTTTCCCTTAAAAAAAAAGGGGATTTTTACGGATAGTTTAACCGTACCGACGCCCGTACATTTGTACCGGGCATCACAGAAACCGATTACACTATGCCCACTTGATAATACCCCCCCATTTTTTACATTCATTTCGTTCATCCAATATTCAAAACGCGTTTACCCCGTTCCGGCGAAAGCCGGGGCACCCCATCAAGGACAATATCGCGGCAGCCATGCCGCCATGTTCACACTCTTATTGCAGCATCGCCTTAGAGCAGCAACAACCCTAATCCGGCGATGCAGGCGGACAAACACTATTCTGGTATCAAGCGCCCGTTGTTCAAAGGAGAACATCGGGCGCTGATCTTTTACGGGCAATTGGATGAACTTCTTACTTTGCAGGCTGTTTCCACACAAATCAAATCCGAAATTGAAAATGGCATTCACACTTCCTGACTTACCCTACCCCCCTACCGCACTTGAACCGCATATCGACGCGCGCACCATGGAAATTCACCACGGCAAACACCATGCAGCATACGTCAACAACCTTAATGCTGCCCTTCAGGGCACTGAGCACGAGGGCAAAAGCCTTGAAGCATTGCTGGCAAACATATCCAAACTACCCGTGGCCGTGCGCAACAACGGCGGTGGGCATTGGAATCACACCATGTTCTGGGAAATCATGGCGCCAAATGCCGGCGGTACGCCGGATGGTGACCTCGGCGCGGCTATTGACAAAACTTTCGGTTCCTTCGACGAATTTAAAAAACAATTCTCCGCGGCCGGCGCCACCCGCTTCGGCTCCGGCTGGGCATGGCTGTGCGTGGGTGAAGACGGCGGCCTCTTCGTCACTTCCACACCCAACCAAGACAATCCGCTGATGGACCTGGCCGAAAAACCCGGCCGCCCCATCCTCGGTCTCGACGTTTGGGAACACGCCTATTACCTCCACTACCAGAACCGCCGGCCCGATTATATTTCCGCCTGGTGGAATGTAGTGAACTGGAAAGAAGTGGCCAAACGTTATGCCGCGACCAAATGATTCTAAAAAGGTTTAACGGGTTGAGCGGGTTTAACGGGTTGAGCGGGTTCGGATAACCTTGGCGTCCCTGACAGAGAAGATCAAAGTATCCGAACCCGCTCAACCCGTTAAACCTCGTTATTCAGGCATACGCGAATTGATAGCGAGCAGAAATTCCCGTTTTGTCATTTCATTCAGAAATTTGCCCGAATACTCCGCCGTAATGGTGCTGGCGCCGTGATGTTCCACCCCACGCGCCTGAACGCACATGTGTTTGGCATCGATATATACCGCCACATCGTCGGTTTGAAGCGTATTTTTTAACTCATCTGCGATTTGTACGGTGAGGCGTTCCTGCACTTGCGGCCGCCGGGCGAAATAGTCTACAATACGATTCAGTTTGGATAACCCGATAACCCGCCCATTCGGAATATAAGCCACGTGCGCCACGCCGAAAATGGGCTGAAAGTGGTGTTCGCAAGTGCTTTGCAGCGGGATATTGCGCTCCACTACGAGGCGGCGATACTGATACTTGTTTTCAAAAGTGGTGGCCTTGGGTTTGTTGGCCGGGTTCAGTCCGCGAAAAATTTCCTGCACGTACATTTTGGCTACCCGTTGTGGGGTGCCGCGCAGGCTGTCGTCGTTCAGATCGAGTCCAAGAATTTCCATGATCCCGGCAAAATGATCCGTGATCTGGGCTATCTTTTCCGTGTCGGTCAGATCAAAGGCGTGGTCGTGCATGGGAGTGTCGGCCGCGGAAGAGGCGTGAAGTTCGGCTAAATCGTCGGAGTCCTGAAAGGCTTCGTGGCGGCCGTTGAACAAGCGGTTTGTCATCAGAAAGGGAAATGAATGGCAGAATAAATCAATGTGCTGGTAAAAACCGGTGTTATAACACCCATTGCCATGCACTGTTTATTCTTCTGCCGATTTTTTTGGGAAAGGTTAAACGATTCCACTTCATTTGTCCGCTGTAAAACAAAGTACTGAGATTACCGGAAATTGCGGCAGGCTACGTCAGACGCGCAAAAACCAACGAAAGTCCAGCACAGGCAACAAATGCCATTGAGCGCCAAAAGGATATTCCCCAAAGGTAAGCTTTGCTCCCCCCAGCAGCATGAACCGTTTGCCGGTTTGCCAGATCAGGCAAAGGCTGCTCTCGCTGAAGAAATCAAGACCGCCTTTTGGGAAAAAATAAGCGTCGGAAGTGGCGAGGTAGGCAAAACGCCCGAATAACCGGCCTTCAAAAGCCGCGCCGGCGATAAATCCGTAGCCCTTGTAGTAAACCGCAGAACGGGGAAAAACTATCGGTAAATCAACTGCAGTGCGGTCTTCGTTTTAAACCAAATTTTGAAAATTCAAACGCGAAGACCCCGATTTCATCGTTTGTTAAAAAAACAACTTTCCAGATATGAAACACCTGAACTTATTCCTGTCCATACTTCTGATCCCTGCTGTTGCTCCGGCCCAGGTAATGGGCAACTACGGCGAGCAGAACCAAAAACAGTATCAAAATGTGACGCCCAATGCGCAGTTCAGAGCTGTGCCCAAAAGTGCCCGCCTGCGCGACGATAACGTACTGGAAATCTCGATCAACGCGCTGTCAAACCAACGCGCCGATTCGTACACGGCCATTTTCAGCGTATTGCAGGTGGGTAAAACCGCCGAAGAAACCAATACCCTGCTCAACAACCGGCTCAACGGTTTTCTGTCGGCCATTAAAGGCCTGGGTATTCCCGCTGCCGATATTTATGTCGACATGGTGAATTTTTTGCCCCGCTATGAGTATGACGTGAGCAAAAAGTTATTTTCCAAAAAAACCTACACCGAAATCCCCAAAGGGTTCGAATTGCAAAAAAACGTCCACATCCGATATGCCAACCCCGGACTACTGGATGATGTCGTGACCGCGGCCGCCCAGCAGGAAATTTACGACATCGTCAAGGTCGACTATTTTATCAACGATCCCAACAAGGTGTACAAAGAACTGCGCGAAACCACATTCGCTTACCTGAATGATATCGAAGCGCGGTATCGTTCCATCGGTATACTGCTCGATTCGGCATACCTGATCACCGCGGAAAATGCCTGGGTCGCCTACCCCATCAACCGGTACGAAAGCTATCAGGCTTTCAGCACCCAACTGCTGGACCAGAGCGACAAAAACAACGCCGTCGTCAATACAGCCGACAAGCCTTTCAGCCGCTTCTACAATGCCATTCCGGCCAATGATTATGACATTGTCATCAATCCGCAGATCCTGGAGCCTGCCGTTCAGTTTTCTTATAACCTTATTGCGCAATACACCCTCCCACCCTATAAACCGGCGGTAAAAACCGAGATCAAAAAAGAATTTATCTGGGTGACGCCGAACGGAGAGATTAAAACCCTGAAAGTGGAATAGCCGGACGGGCGAAAACCGGACTATTGCGCCTTCGAAATGCCAAAGGGCACGTGCATGCCCACCCAGGGAAGCGGATATACGCCATCGTCCGGGAAAATGGCGGACAGCATGGCCACGTCGAGCGCGAATCGCCGGCCCATGAACCGGACACCGGTACCCGCCAGACCAAAAGAGTCGAACTCATAGTCGGAGGTGACAATATAGGATTCCAGGATCAAAGCAAACCGCGGGCTGGTGCGAAGTAAACCATTGATTGAAAAAAGAGGCCTTTGCGACCAGCTTCCATCGGAAAACCCGTAACCGATTCCTACGCTCAGGTTGGCGTCGCGGGAGCCGACCGTGAGCTGGCTGTACACGGCGCCGAAACGGGAGTCGTCAAACTCGTAATCGCTGTATGCCCGGCCGTACATACCGCCGACAGCCAGATTGAGCCGGTCTTTTTTTAATGGAAAAGAAAATTTGGGCGTGATCCACAACGGGAAAGGCCCGTCGAAGACCAGCAGGGGCGCCAGGCCAATGCCTAATGTAAAATGGTCGGAAAAACCGTAACTTATCTGGTTGAAAATGACCCAGCCGTTGTCCACAGAACCTTCACCCTTGCGCAAGCCATAGCCACTGGTACCGGCAAAATACCGGCTGCTGAAGGGATTGTCGAACCAAACCTTACCGTTCACCATTTTTTGCCGGGCCAGGGGGCGCATACTTCTTATTGCTTTGCGCAAAATGGTCACGTCGCCGAAATTTTCGGTTTTTAGCACCACGTATTCCGCGCCTTCTTCTACCAGGGTACCAAAGAAGACATTGCCATCTTTTGTTTCTACGGTGTAGATCAGGGTATCGGGTGCAGGGGTTTGCTGTGCGGCAGAGTTGGCAGCAGTAAACAGGAAAATTAAGCCGGTGCAGGCGAGGGTAAACAGGTTCAGGCGCATATCTTGAAGTTAAAATGAGCAGTTCCTTCGGGAAAGACGACGAAGGAACTGCTCCGGTTGGTTCGAATACGAAGATTATTCCACAATAACCTCGTCCATGAACAGCCAGGTGTCCTTACCGTCGGCTTGCCCGAATGCCTTGGTCAGCACTTTCAGATAACGTCCGCTGGAGCGGGGAGTATTGAATTCCACGGTTTCGATACCGGTTTTGTTTAGATTTTCTGCGTCGAAGGTCTTTTGGGCCAGGGAGGTAAAGTTGACCCCGTCGTCGGAAACCAATACTTCAATGCTGCGCGGCGGGTAAATCCCGGAAGATTTGTTGTTAAGAAAATGCGTAGTCACGCGGCCAAACGAGGTAACCGCCCCAAAATCGATCACGGGATCGATGTCGGCATTGAGCAAGCCGATCCAGTTGTTCCAGGACCGGGGCCCGCCGGCAATGCCATTGGTGAGGGCATAGCGTTCGCCACCGCTGTACTGGTCCGGCTGTTTGGTCATCGTATATGTTTTACCAAGGGCCTTATGGACGTAGTACGTAACATTGAGCGTTTTTCCCATCACTTTCCCGTCCTTTACCGGCATGGCTTTCACCGTGGTCGTTTCTTTCAGCGATATCGGAGAGAAATACGTTCTTCCGTCTACTCTGGGTTCGGTTTCGTCGGCGCTATATTTGATTTGCATAGTGCGGTCAGGACAGGAAAGCAGCACATATCCGCCACTGAAACTGGAACGAATGTCGAAGTAGCTCCTGGAATAATTTACGCCCATTGTGCTCAGCCGCTCGAAATGCGCCTTTAGCCGTCGCAAAAAATCGTCCCAGTTCTTTTTGTTTTTAGGTGTCCACAACACCTCCGAAAGGGCGCAGGCACGCGGAAACGCCATATACTCCACGGATTCCGGCGTTTTCATATATTCCGTCCATACATTACCCTGCGCGCCGAGTATTCGGCGGGCTTCTTCTTCGTTAAGCTCGGTAGGTACGGGCTCGTAGTTATACACTTTGTCCAGGCCAAGCAAGCCCCCTATGGCGAGGGGTTCGCCGGAAGGGTCGCCCTGGTAGTAATCAAAATAGCAGTGTGAAGTGGGCGTCATGATGGCATAGTGCCCGGCTTTGGCAGCAGCTATCCCGCCTTCAGTCCCGCGCCAACTCATCACAGTGGCCGTGGGCGCCAACCCTCCTTCCAGTATCTCGTCCCAACCGATGAGTCTTTTGCCCTGTTTAGCCAGCATTTGCCCGGCGCGCCGGATGAAGTAGCTCTGCAGTTCGTGTTCGTCTTTGAGGTTTTCCGTTTTCATCCGCTGCTGGCACTTCGGGCAAGCTTTCCAGCGGTCTTTCGGACATTCATCGCCGCCAATATGCACATATTGGCCAGGGAACAGCGGACACACTTCCGCCAGCACATCTTCCAAAAATTGAAACGTTTTATCATTTCCGGCGCAAAAAACATCCTTGAAAACGCCGAAGGTCGTGGCGGTTTCATAAGGGCCGCCTGTGCATCCCAGTTCGGGGTAGGCTGCGAGTGCCGCCTGCGCGTGTCCGGGCATTTCTATTTCCGGTACGATGGTAACAAAACGTTTGCGCGCATATTCAACCACTTCTTTTATTTCTTCCTGGGTGTAATAACCGCAGTATTCTTTGCCATCGTATTGAACCGGAAAATCACTCGCATGACCCACTACGGTTTCTTTTCGGCAGGCGGCCACGGTTTGCAGTTTCGGGTATTTTTTGATCTCCATGCGCCAGCCCTGGTCCTCGGTGAGGTGCCAGTGAAAACGGTTGAATTTGTGCTGCGCCAACAGGTCGATGTACCGTTTAACAAATTCCACCGGAAAAAAATGGCGACCCACATCGAGGTGCATGCCCCGGTAGTTGAAGCGTGGCTGGTCGGTGATCAGGCAGCAAGGCACTTTCCAGGCCACGTCGCTCACGGGTTTGGGACTGTTGAATTGGGGTGGAAACATTTGCCGCAGGCTTTGTACGGCATAAAAAGCGCCAGCCGCAGAGCGGGCCGTTAACACAATGCTACCGGGCTTAATGTCCATTTTGTAACCCTCGTCCTGCGCAATATTGGCTTCGTCCGACATAAAATAGATACCGTTATCGGCCGGGCTGGGTAAGGCGCCTTTGAAAGGCTGTGCTACCAGTTGATATCCCGTCGAGGTTTGCGCAAGAGCCATAAAATACTGGACGGCCGTTTCCCAGTCCTTTTTTCCCTCGGGAAAATAAATCCGGGTATCGGGCTTCATCTCAAATTGCCCTTCGCGGCCGTATGCCGTGGCTGGCTGAGGAATGATTGTGATAGTGGAAGTCACCTGACAAAAAGCAAGGAAGGGTGTCCAACAAAATAAAACGCTGAACAGGAAACTTTTACAACTCATCGTGCAGTGGTTTTATTACACAAAGCTCCGGGCGGGCCGGTTGATTTTTTTAAAGTTGCAAAGGTAGAAGTTTCCCGGCAAGGCGTGTGGTAAGGGGAGAAAGGTAAAAGTCAAAATGAAAAGTTAAAATATACAATCAAAAGTCAGAGGAGGCTTTTGCGCCTCAATTCCAGGCAGTAAACGATAACGACAAACATGCCGAGCAGCAATACCCGGATGGCCCATAACACGGCAGGCCAATCATCTAAAGCCGGGGTTAGCAATGTAACGGCGATCCACAAGCCAAGCGCCAGTGCCACATAGCCGGCCATGCGCCCCATTTGATAGGGTACCGGATAGTGCTTCCGGCCGGTGTACCAGGTGGCACCGCTCATAAACAGGTAACAAATCAGCGTCACCCATGCGGCCCCGGTGTAGCCGTAGCGGGGGATGGCCAGTACGTTCAGCACAATAGTGATCAGGGCCCCTGCCACGGAAATCCAGGCGCCGAGCCCGGTGCGGTCTTTCAACCGGTACCAGATCGAAAAATTGTAGTACACGCCCAGCAGCAGATTGGCGCCCAGCAACACGGACACTACGTGCAGACCGCTCCAGTATTTGGGCGCGATAAAATATTTGACCAGGTCCAGAAAAAGCAAAATGCCCAGCATACCGGCCGCCGATGTGATAGTGAACCACTTGGTCACCTGGGCCTGGGTGTGCATGGCATCTTTTTCCTGGGCATGCCGGAAAAAAAACGGTTCTGCGGCGTACCGGTAGGCCTGCGTGAAAAGCGTGATCAACGCCGCCAGCTTGTAATTGGCGCCGAAGACCCCCACTTGTCCGAGGTTTTCCTGCGTGGTTCCGGGCAGTAAATATTTGAGCATCGACCGGCTAAACATTTCATCGACAATACCGGCCAGACTGACGATGATCAAAGGAGCAGAATACCCGATCATGTTGAGCCACATATCCCGGTCGAAGGCACGGCGGATCATTCGGAACTGAGGACTGAGCAGTAGCAACGTGACCAGACTGGCCAGCAGGTTCGACAGAAAAATATACCCCACACCCAATCCCGGCGACCACACGACATGCACCCAATTCATACCCTTGCCGGCAGCCCACGGGCAAAATACCAGCCAAAACAGGTTCATGCCGATATTCACGGCGATATTGGTCAGCTTGATGACGACAAAGCGCCGGGGGCGTTGCTCCAGGCGCAGGCGGGCAAAGGGTAATTCGGCCAGGCAATCGAAAGCCAGGATCAGGGCAAACCAACGCACGTACTCCGGATGTTCCGGATACTTCAGGCCTTCAGCGATAGGTTGGGCAAACAACAATAACACGCTGGCAATGATCGCAGTGGTGCCAAGCAACGACAACATGCCCGTGGAATAAGCCTTCTCCCTGTCCTCCACAGGCGTGCCGAACCGGAAAAAAGCCGATTCCATGCGGTACGAAAACAGTACCATAATGAAGGCTGAAGTTGCATATAAATCAATGACAGCGCCGTATTCGTGCGTGGTTGCCAGTACCCGGGTGTAAAACGGCACCAGCAACATATTGAGCAGCCGCCCAATGATACTGCTCAGTCCATACATTGCCGTTTCGCCGGCAAGTTTTTTTATCAG